>JAQSWL010000006.1 GCA_029266655.1 Candidatus Midichloriaceae bacterium
AGCATTTTAATTTGAATATAGGAGCGAGGAACGAAATGTAGTAAAACCTACATGAGTGATCGAGCAACGCGTAGTCAAATTATAAAGGCTTAGCTATAACATAAAACAAATAGTGGCAACCCACTATTTGTTTTATTGCTTTTTAGTTTAATATTCAAATTAAATTACTATAAGTCTTATCTATAATCGGCGTTACACTATACGTGATTCACTATATGCATCTGGAGCATACTGCATTTGATATGCCAACACCCTCTGTTCAAAAGTGCCACCAGTAAGACCCATAGAAACAAGCATCGCTTCTGCATCCTCAGGAAGAACTTTGCTAGATATTTCATCAGACTTAGGCAGAATACATAAATTTGCTTCTGCAAGCTCTTTCCAGAAAAATAATGGGCCCGGGTCAGTTTTTCTACCAATAGAAATAGTGCTATGTGCTAACAACAATTCTTTAGGGATATTGTGCTTACTCATTAAATAAGCAATAAGCTCTATGCCAGTTTGCTTTTGTAGATCTGTATAATTAACAAATTTATACCAATCACTTCCATCGCCGTTCCCATACCAAGGAGCATGAAACTCTATCCCCAAAGTACAAGCATTTAAACCTTTTTCACAGCCAGGATTTTCATTTAAATTGCCAAAAGCACTAATACCAACATGAAAAGCTTTATCACTGTCTTCAACTAATTGAATTGCTGGGGCTCTATCTGGGAATTTTAGCTCTATTTCTTTAAATTCTGGGATAATTTCTTTTACCTCTGCAGCAGTAAGCTGAGGCACTAAATAATGAGCGCTAACACCATACTCTTTAAAAACATTTATTACACCTTGCAACTCAGGCACACCTACACAATGTACTATTAAAGCTTTTATTTCGGCCCCTTCCCTAGAGGAGTAACAATTAGAAGGCAATGGTAATTTAAGAATATCAAACTGAAGCTGGTTGTAACCTTTCATGGAAACCTCGCTATATGAATTAATAACCAAACACTACTATAACCTTGCAATTATAGCAAATACCATTTAGAAGTTTACTGGTATCAAACCTCATTGAATTTATTAGTCGAAAAATGCTTAAAGTATCGTATTGGAGAATAACTCTTTGTCTTATAGTAATGATGATTGCACTATTGTTTTCTGCCTCCACATTTGTTAGCGCAGAAAGCTATTGGGCCAGTTTTCTACCTTCTAAACGCGTTAACTTAGGGTTGGATCTAAGAGGTGGCGCCTCGCTACTACTAGAGATGCAACTAGAAAGTTATGAACGGGATGCAACCGACAAACTCTTTAACCAAATTAGAGTAGCAGCTCGCAGCGAAAAAATAATTTTAAAAGATTCATCTTTAGAGGCCGATGGCACTATTGTTTTATACCCAGCTGAATTGGACCAAATAGATGCTTTAATCAAATCTATAAGAAACACATATGGTTATAGCTTTGATATTAAAAAAAATGGATCTCATATAGTTTTATCTAAAAATGAGGATGCTAAAAAAGAACAGCATAAACAGCTCGTTAGCCAAACTATGGAAATCATAAGCCGCCGTATCGACGAAAATGGCACTAGGGAAATAGATATTCAGCGCCAAGGAGATAATTACATACTCTTGCAAGTACCTGGAATTGAAAACCCGGAGCAAATCAAACATTTACTTGGTAAAACTGCCAAGCTTGGATTTCACCTTGTTGCAGGAGATGCAGGTGCTACCGGCGGAGTTAAATTACTACCTTACGAAGATGAAAGAAGCGGCAAGATAATTAATATTGCTGTGCAAAGCCGCCCCTTGATAACTGGTGAGATGTTAGTAGATGCACAAGCTTCTGTATATAACGGTATGCCTGTAGTTAATTTCAAATTGAATCAACTTGGTGCTAAAATTTTTGCTGAAGCTAGCTCGAAAAACGTAGGGAGGGCATTTGCGATTGTTTTAGATAATGTTGTTATAAGCGCTCCGGTAATTAAAGAACCTATCCTAGGTGGCAACAGCCAAATTTCTGGTAACTTCACTATTTCTTCTGCTAATGAGTTGGCTTTATTACTACGAGCAGGCGCCCTACCCGTGCCGCTACAAATTGTTGAAGAAAGAAGCGTAGGACCTAGCCTTGGTTCAGACTCTATAGCCGCCGGTGCAAAAGCAGGGATCTTAGGCACTTCGCTTGTACTTATATTTATGTTCTTATTTTACTACTGGTTTGGAATGGTAGCAAATGTTGCTCTTGTTCTTAACTTTTTCATGATAATTGCGGTATTATCAATATTTGATGCAACCCTTACAATGGCAGGTATTGCTGGTATCGTGCTTACTTTAGGAATGGCGGTTGATGCCAACGTTCTAATTTTTGAGCGTGTGCGCGAAGAAATTGCTAAAGGACGCAGCGCACTTTCTGCAATAGAATCTGGGTATGAAATGGCCTTTGCTACTATATTAGATTCTAACATAACCACTATACTAGTTGGAGTAATATTATATGCTTTTGCATCTGGCCCAGTTAAAGGCTTTGCTGTAACACTGGTTGTGGGAATTCTTTGCTCAATGTTTACTGCGGTTACTGTAACTAAAGTGATAATTTCTCTATGGTTTAGAAAGTATAAACCAACTAAGCTCGGAATATAAAATTTAAGGTTTGCATGCTTAGTCGTTTTAGAAAATATTATTTAAACAGTAGCCTAAGCAAGAAGATTATTTTACTAATCACCTTATTTGTAACTATAGTACCCACTACTTTGATCGCCACCCTTGCAATAGCTTATTATAAAATAGGTGTTGAATCTTTATTTAATGAGCAAATAGGTAAATCTATCTCTCAAACTGTTGAAGTTTCAAATAGATATTTGAAGGAGCATAAAGACAACATTAAAGCCGACACCTTTGCACTCGCTAAAGATATAGAAAAAAATTATAATATCTTGTTAGAAGAGCCAGCTTTGTTTGTGCCATTTTTAGATAAACAAGCCGAGCTTCGCAACTTATCTGAAATAGTTGTTTTTCAATATGATAAAATTGTAGCTAAAAACTCCTTCTCTTTTGCATTTGCTTTTGAGCGATTACCTGAGCAAGAATTATTAGAAGCCGATACAGGAGAAGTAGTTATACTAAGCAGTATTAATGAAGATAAAGTGCGTGCAGTTATCAAGCTATCTCACTTTGTTAATACTTATTTATTGGTTGGAAGATATGTGGACCAATCAATTATAGATTATTCTAAAAACACGCAAGGCTCTGCACTCAAATACAATGATTTGATGACCGATCTTAAATCTCATCAATTAAAGCTTGAAATAACGTTCATTATTGCCTTTGTAATACTGTGCTCAATATCATTAATATTGGGCAGAAAATTGGCGGTATTTATAACCAGGCCACTTAATAATTTAGTTGATGCAACTAGGAAACTCAAATCTGGTGATTTTAGTCACAAGCTTCCAGAAAAAGATGGGAAAGACGAAACAGCAATATTGACACGTGCCTTTAACCAGATGACAGAAACTTTATTTACTCAACGCTCTGAGCTCATAAGGTTTAATAAATTAGTAGATGAAAGAAGAAGATTCATAGAAAAAATATTATCAGAAATATCTGCAGGCGTTATAACCATTGATAATTTTAATCAAGTACTTCTGGTTAATCAATCTGCCAAAAGCTTGCTTAATTTGCAAAGCTTTGCTAAACGCACACCTTTACAATCAGTATTTCCAGAACTTATGGATTTAGTTGCGGATGCTAAACAATCGCCTAATGAAATTACTCAAAATAATTTAAAAATAAACCGAGATGGTAAGTTGCTACATTTATTTGTAAGAATAGGAATTCTATCTGATGAAGATGCAAAAACCGAAACCATCATTATAACCTTTGATGATATAACTGAGCTGGTTTCAGCGCAACGAGCCTCAGCTTGGGGCGATGTGGCTCGCAGAGTTGCACACGAAATAAAAAATCCCCTCACTCCTATAATATTGTCTGCAGAACGCATTAAGGCGAAATATTCTTCTCAGATCAAAGAAGAGCCTGAAAACTTTGAAAAATATGTCTCTACTATAATACGTCATGTTCAAGACATTGGCTGCATCGTGGAAGAATTCGTTGAATTTGCTCGCATTCCCACCCCAAAAGTTGGCAAGCATAATCTTGTATCAATTATAAAAGAATTAATTTTTTCTCAAAAAGTTTCCACTAAAAACATTGAGTATGAGTTCACAAACAATATAGGTGAAGTTTGTGATGTACAATGCGACTCTATGCAAATATCACAGGCTCTGCTTAACATATTAAAAAATGCAGCTGAATCAATTGAGCAAATAAATCCTAGCCATAGACAGGATCATTGTGGTAAAGTGTCGCTGGAAATCAATAAACGAAATGAAGAGTTTGTTGAAATAAAGATAGTCGACAATGGGATAGGCATGAGCCTAGAAGTTTTAGAGAAAATTTTTGAACCGTATGTAACTACTAAAAGCAAAGGGACTGGCCTAGGACTTTCCATTGTTAAGAAAATTATTGAAGATCATGGTGGGATGATTACAATTAAACCCTTAGACCCTGGTGCTGAAATAAAGTTTACATTACCATTATATAGGAGCGATAAATGAACCATAAAGCTAATCCATTTTTTCAAAACAATCTTTTTGGAATAGCAATGATGTTAATGCATGCAGTTGCCCTCTCCATACTATATGCAGTAGTAAAAGAGTTAACCAAAGAGCTTAATTCAAACATGGTAGTATTTTTATATAAGTTTAGTTTATTTGTGTCGGTAATTCCTTGGTGTATTTGGGGAGGCTTTAAAGACCTTAAAACCAATCGCATTTGGCTGCATGTGTTTAGAGGATTCCTAAGCGTTTGCGGCTCTCTTTCTATGTTCTATGCTATAAAACACATCGGCCTTTCAGATGTAACTGCGGTGGCTTATTTAGAGCAAATAATTTTGTTAATTATAGGGATTTTATATTTCAAAGAATCCGCAACTAGAATTAAGTTTTTTGTTATTATAGCAAGCTTTATAGGTGCAATATTAATTATTAAACCAGATTATATATTGTGGCTAACCAATGCCGCTATGGGTAAGCATTATGAATTAAATGCTAATATAAATAGTCATTACATATTTGTATTTTTAGCAATTGGCTTCTGGTCACTCAATAGCACAGTTATTAAAATTCTTGGCAAAACTGAGAAAACTAAGGTCCAACTTTTTTATGTAATGTTGTTCTCATCTATCATTGCTTTTCCTATTGCTTTTATGAATTGGGAAACAGTTTACCACGTAACTGGCGCGCTTGAGATAAAATATCCTCATAGCTTCATAGACTTTAATAATCTTGGAATTAATACAACTCATATAGGGTTAATTGCATTTATTGCTCTATGTTATTTCTTGCATGTAATAGGGCACTTCAAAGCGCTTAAGCATGCAGAGCTTTCTGTAGTAATTCCTTTTGAATATTCAAGGCTGGTATTTGCTGGAATACTTGGGTATATATTCTTTGCAGAAACTCCTCTAACCCCTTCTTATTTTGGATATGCATTAATAATTGGTGCTGGAATGCTTTTATTTAAATCTGAGCGTAGAAAAATGCAGAAGAAACGTGCTGAGGAAACGAGGAATCAGCAAATACGTGAAATTGAATCTGAATTTGATCAAAGTTAATATTGCACATGTCAAAAACCTATGAAGTAACTACAGGTGAGCTATTTATTGTTGCCACCCCAATAGGGAATCTTCAGGATATTACTTATAACGCGGTTAATGTTCTATCAAAGGTAGATTTAATACTTTGCGAGAATACAAAGAATTCTAGCAAACTGCTTTCTTTCTACGGCATAAATACAAAGGTTAAGCCTTACAACGACCATTCTGATGAACGTGACCGCGAAAAAATAATAAGCCAATTACTTAGTGGCAAAAATATTGCTCTTATTTCTGATGCAGGCACACCTCTTATTTCTGACCCAGGCTTTAAGCTTGTTGCCAGCGCTAGAAAAATGGGAATAAAAGTAAGACCAATACCTGGAGCAACCGCTTTTACTGCTGCTATTTGCGCTTCTGGGATGGCTACAGATAGATTTCTTTTTTGTGGATTTCTACCTACACAAAAATCTAAGTTAGAGGCCGATTTACAAAACCTAAAAGCGCATAAATTTACTTTGATATTTTACGAAAGCCCTAAACGAATTATAGCAACTATTAACGCCATCTTTGAAATTATGGGTGATAGAGAGATTGTAGTGGCCAGAGAAATCACCAAAATTCATGAAGAATTTATAACGTGCAAATGCAGTGAATTTTTAAATACTCATAGCACAAGAGAATTTAAAGGCGAGATTGTATTAATGGTTGCAGGAGCAGAAGAAATACCCGAAGATATTGAGAGAGTAAAAGATATACTATCAAATCTTCTTAAAAATCATTCTGTAAAAGATGCTGTGAATATTGGATGTGAGATGACTTCTTTAAGCAGAAAAGAGTTATATAATATCGCGCTAAAGCTTAATTATACTTCTCGTAAATGAAAAGTTAGCAAAAAGGCATAGACGACAGGAAATTTGGAAAAGTGGTAGGAGCAGCAATTCGAGCACCGTAAGCCTATGCCAATAGGTGCGGATGCGGAGACATTAGCTGCAACGCCCCAATTTTTCAAATTAACGGAGTATATATAATATGTTTACAATATTTGCCAAAGTAACCCCCAAAAGCAAAACTCCGCAAATAGAAGTGCTGGAAGCTAAAGATAATAAAATCTCTCTTAAAGTAAAGGTACGCGCTGCGCCCGAAAATGGCAAAGCTAATGATGAAGTAATAGATAGGTTAGCTGATTATTTTTCTATACCAAAAAGCAAAATTGGGCTAAAGTCTGGCCATTCATCACGCAACAAAGTCTTCGTTACTGAATACATTGATATTACTAAAATTTCTATGCAATTACCGCTATGTTAATAAATTTTGGCTTAAGTTTTCATGACCTTTATTATGAAGAAGGTCTCAAAAAAATAGATGCATTATGGCTTAAGCATTTGGAATCTATTTCCCCAGATCTATACCAAAGCTTAAACATAGCTAGAAGTACTTCTTTAGATGCTAAGGCAGAGTCCGATTTAATCATAGCCCTAGCACCACATGCTGAAGATTTCATCGCAAAGCTTTTTCATATTGAGCTAGAAGTGCAAGAGGTGGCTAATATCTATCATGAATTTGCCCCTATTTATAAATGTAAGCGGTTATTCATTCAAAGGAATGCGGTAAAAAATTTCACCGCTGAGGATTTAACCAAAATTGATTCTGTGCGTGCAAGCCTGGTATCCTTAGGCGTTGATGTTATGTCCGAACTAAGCTTTGCCACTTTTGTGGAAAGCACAGAGGATCCAGAAAAATTAGAGCTTGCCCGCATCTATGCCGGGTGGGCCTGCCTGACTTCAGAAGGACAAAAGCTGCATAAAGATGGTATCTTATTTAAGGTACCGAGGAAATTAGATTTCAATAATCTTCTCTCGCATGCAAAAAATAACAATGGCGCCTGGAGCTCTCATGAAGTGCACGAAAGGCATGGCTTCTCATTAACAGATAAAGGGATAACTAAACTCAAAGCTTACGACCAAGCCAATTATTGCATCCACTGCCATAACCAGCTTAAAGACTCTTGCTCACACGGGCTTAAAAATTCTGATGGGAGCTTTAAGGTTAATGAGTTGAAAATTACTTTAGCAGGATGCCCGCTAGAAGAAAAAATTTCTGAAATGAATTTGCTGAAAAGCCAAGGTTCCGTAATAGGTGCATTTGCAACAGCTATCATAGATAACCCAATGCTAGCTGCGACCGGGCATAGAATATGTAATGATTGCATGAAATCGTGCATATATCAAAAACAAGAACCAGTTAACATACCAGCAATTGAAACAAAAATTCTGGACGACGTACTATCGCTACCATGGGGTTTTGAGATTTATAGCTTGCTTACTAGATGGAACCCTATCAATTTCTCCCGCCCTTTACCAAAAAAACATAACAATTATAAAATATTGGTTGCGGGTTTAGGGCCTGCCGGATTCACCGCTTGCCACCACTTATTAAATGAAGGTTACACAGTAGTTGCAATTGATGGTCTTAAAATTGAGCCACAAGCGCAAGAAATTTCAGGAGAAGACTACGCCTTCAAACCAATAAAATTTGTGAAACAAGAATTATTTCAAGACCTGAATGACCGCGCACCACAAGGCTTTGGCGGTGTCTCTGAATATGGAATTACCGTGCGCTGGAATAAAAATTACTTAAATATTATAAGAACTTTATTAGAACGGCGCGAACATTTCCGAATGTATGGAGGCATTAGATTTGGCAGCACAATTACCTATACTGATGCTAAATCTCTAGGCTTTGACCATATAGTGCTAACACTTGGAGCAGGAAAGCCTAATCTACCAGAGATCCAAAACGCTCTT
Source organism: Candidatus Midichloriaceae bacterium (assembly GCA_029266655.1). Classification (GTDB taxonomy): domain Bacteria; phylum Pseudomonadota; class Alphaproteobacteria; order Rickettsiales; family Midichloriaceae; genus JAJTHY01. The sequence goes on from JAQSWL010000006.1 coordinate 8,439, forward strand.
GCACGCGGTTGCAGGATGGCATCAGATTTTTTAATGTCATTGCAGTTAACGGGGGCAGCTCATAGTGATTCACTTACTAACTTACAAGTGCGGTTGCCTATTGCTGTAATTGGCGGAGGCCTTACCGCTGTGGATACCGCAACAGAAAGCTTAGCTTATTACCCTGTGCAAGTGGAAAAATTCCTGACTCAGTACGAGATAGTAGGAGATTCTATTTTTGAAAATCTTACTGAAGAAGAAAAATTAATAGCAGAAGAATTTTTAAATCATGCTAGAGAGCTAAGGGCCCACCCTACCCGCAAGCTAGAATTGCTAAAACTTTGGGGCGGGGCGAAAGTTCTTTATCGTAAAAGTTTAGCTGATTCTCCGGCCTATCGCCTTAACCATGAAGAAGTTGAGCTTGCGCTTGCTGAAGGAATTGAGTTTATTGAAAATATCACGCCTACAGAAGTTGTTTTGGATTCCTATGGTGCTGCTAAAACTTTAAAGCATGAGCATGGAGAAATTGCAGCACGTACGATATTAATTGCAACGGGTACACAGCCTAATACAGTTTTAAGCATGGAAGATAATGTAAACTTCTCCTTAGATGGTAGATATTTTAAAGCTACAGACAACATGGGAAATATTCTAAATCCTGAGAAAATCTCCAAACCAAAAAGTGTAGATATTATCACAAACTATGGTGAGAATGGTCCATCTGTAAGCTTCCTTGGAGACCTACATCCTTCATTTGCTGGCAACGTAGTAAAAGCTATGGCAAGTGCTAAACAAGGATATCCAATTATTGACAAAGTGGTAAAAAATAAAGCGCCTTTATCAGCTGAGCCTGCAAGTAAAGTGTTCTCTAATTTAGACTATCTACTAAAGGCTAAAGTGGTGGAAGTTATTGAACTTACACCTAACATCATAGAAATAGTTATCCACGCACCACAAGCAGCAAAACAATTTGAGCCGGGGCAATTTTATCGCCTACAAAATTATGGCAATAATAAAACTATAAACGCTTTTAAAATTAATATGGAAGGTTTGGCACTAACCGGCGCTTGGGTAGATAAAGAAAAAGGACTCATCGGTTTAGTAGTGCTTGAGATGGGAGGTTCTTCTAATTTCTGCAGAATGCTAACCCCTGGAGAAAATGTTGTTTTAATGGGGCCAACCGGCACCCCTACTCACATACCCCATAATAAAAATGTGATGCTAGTTGGTGGCGGCTTAGGAAATGCTGTTTTATTTTCAATTGGACAAGCTCTTAAAGAAAATGGCTGCAATGTTTTATATTTTGCGGGATATAAAAAAGCTATTGATAGATTTAAACAAATCGATATTGAAAACTCTGCTACCCAAGTTGTTTGGTGCTGCGATGAAAGTGAACTTGGAAAAGGCCGAGACACAGATCTTAGCTTTAAAGGTAACATCTTAGAATGCATAGAAGAATATGCTAAATCTCCAGGTAAACTTATTGATATCAAAGAAGTTGATCATGTAATAGTAATTGGTTCGGACCAAATGATGAAGGCAGTAGCCTATGCTCGTCATAATCAACTTTCGCATTTGTTTAAAAAAGGGCATACTGCGATAGGCTCTATTAACTCGCCTATGCAGTGCATGATGAAGGAGATTTGTGGTCAATGCATACAAAGGCATGTAGACCATTTGGGGCGTGAACATTACGTTTATAGCTGCTTCAATCAGGACCAAGATTTGGACTCTGTTGACTTTAATCATTTAAACACAAGGCTTAAACAAAATTCATTACAAGAAAAAATGTGCGCTCAGCTGTTATCAAAAATATAGTAGACTTCTCGTAAATGAATAGTCAGCAAAAAGTATAGACGACAGGAAATTTGGAAAAGTGGTAGGAGCAGCAATGTGGAGAGCACCATAAACCTATGTTAATAGATGAGACGCCCCAATTTTTCAAATTAAAGGAGTATATTCAACCAATTTTTGTTGTCAATGCTTTGAGTCCAGATTACAATACGTGCCAATTAAGTAAAAAGTTTTTAAATATGTCTCAAGTGCCAGTGGAATCCAAAAAAGTTTATATCAAAACTTACGGATGTCAGATGAATGTTTATGACTCCATTAAGATGCAGGATTTACTAAAACCTCATGGATTTGAAGTTTCAGAAGACATGCAATCTGCGGACTTGGTAATTTTAAACACTTGTCATATAAGAGAAAAAGCAGCAGAAAAAGTTTATTGTGAATTAGGCAGGGTAAAAGAATTAAAAGACAAAAAAAAGGCCGAAGGAGAGCAACTGATAGTGGCTGTGGCTGGATGTGTGGCCCAGGCTGAAGGAGAAGAAATTTTTGTACGCACGCCATTTGTAGACATAGTAGTTGGTCCACAAAGTTATCATAACTTGCCGGGTCTTTTAGAACAAATAAAACGCAAAGAAAAATGGGCTATAAATTTAGATTTTCCAGAAGTTAATAAATTCGACAGCATTAAATCTTTGTCAGACTCTCAAGGAGCTTCCGCATTTATAGCCATCCAAGAAGGCTGTGATAAATTCTGCCACTTTTGTGTAGTGCCATATACAAGGGGCGCTGAATACTCACGCTCTGTAAGCGAAATTTACCGCGAAGCTTTGGCTCTTGCACAAAATGGCACCAAGGAAATCCACTTATTAGGCCAGAATGTTAGCGCATACCATGGTGTGGGCCCGGATGAAGAAGTTTGGTCGCTTGGAAAACTCATTAAGTCTGTTGCAAAAATAGACGGCATAGAACGCATAAGATACACAACATCACATCCAAGGGATATGTTTGATGATGATCTATTTGATGCTCATGCTACTGAAGAAAAGTTAATGCCATTTTTGCATCTGCCAATACAATCTGGTTCCAATAAAATATTAGATGCCATGAACCGCAAACATACGCGAGAATTTTATTTGCAGGTAATAGAAAGGTTTAGGAAGGCCAGATCTGATATGTCTTTTTCATCGGATTTCATTATTGGCTACCCAGGTGAAACCGATGAAGATTTTGCCGACACCTTGCGTATTGTACAAGAAGTCGAATTCTCCCAATGCTACTCTTTCAAATACAGCCCTCGCCCAGGAACTCCAGCTTCTGCTCTTACAAATCAAGTACCTGAACAAATTAAGGCTGCTAGATTGTTAGAATTACAGGAACTAATTAAAGGCTATCAACAAAAATTTAATAAGCAATTTTTAGGTAAAACAATAAAGGTTTTGTTTGATAAGGAAGGCAAACATAAAGGTCAATTACTTGGTAGGTCTGAACATATGCAAGCCGTATTTGCTGAAGTAGATAAGTCACATTTAGGCAAAATTTGCGGTGTTGAAGTCACCTCAATTGAAGTTAACAGCTTAGGTGCTAAATTGCTAGCTAGTTAATTTTACTACAAGCCTGTAATATATAACAAATTACGAATTAGTTGTTGCATTGCACAAAATACTGTGTTAAATTTATCTTATACTAAATCTCAAAATAAATTGAGATAGTAAAGCCAGATTTTTGCAAAGTGCGATGAGAAAAAGCAGCTGAATATTCTACATATTCATCAATTTTTTACCAAGAAAATTTGCTAAAAGATGAGCTTTAATGCTTTATTTATTTTAAGATTTAGTATTGTGTGATGTTAATATTATTTGGAGTTACAAAATGGCAAATGCAAACGCTAACCAATCGAAAAAAGGATTTTTCAATCCATTTGAAAATTTTGCTAATATGCCTAATTTCATGGATTTTGGAAACTTGCGTCAGCAACATAGCAAAAATATCGAAGCTTGGACACATGCTAATCAAGTAGCATTAGAGTTTAGCAAAGACGCAGCTCGTCGCGCTGCTGAAGTTATGCAAAAAAGCGCGCAGCAAATGTATGAATGCTCTAAGGAAGCAATGTCTAGCAAAAGCTTTGAAGAAGCTCAAAGCAAACAAGCAAATATGGTGCTTGAAGTTATGAATGATGCATTTAATCATGCTAGAGAATCTGCTGACATAAGTTCAAAAGCTGCTAAAGAAATTTTAGACACCTGCAATAAGAGACTATCTGAAGTTATCTCTGAAACTTGCTGCAAGTAATTTTTAGTATTTTTAAAGGCGAATGGCTAATACCAAATCTCATAAATAAATTGAGGTAGTAATGCCAGATTTTGGCAAAGTGCGAAGGGAAAAAGCAGTTGAATATTTTACATATTCATCAATTTTTTACCAAGTTAATTTGCCAAAAGATGAGCTATAATGCTCTATTTATTTTGAGATTTGGTATAAATTAGCTATACGCCTTTTTTTTATTTTAAAAACTTGTAGTTTATAGCTAAAGCATTTTAATTTGAATATAAGAGCGAGGAACGAAATGTAGTAAAACCTACATGAGTGATCGAGCAACACGTAGTCAAATTATAAAGGCTTAGCTATAAAGAGAAAATGCATCTCATAACAACTTATTTTCCCTAAAAGAAAAATGGTTAAAACCCGCAACAATGATATGATCGTGAACTATTACATCTAAAGGCTCTAAGGCTTTTATTATAGATTTAGTCACAGTAATATCATCACCTGAAGGTTTAGGATCCCCACTTGGGTGATTGTGAACAAGTATAATTGCACTTGCATCATACTCTAATGCTTTGCGGGCGATCTCTCGCGGATATACTTGTACTCTATCAATCGTACCATCATCATGAAATTCATCTGCGAGTAAGTAGTTTTTTCGGTTTAAATATAATACTCTGAAAAATTCTTTTTTCTTTTTATACCCCATTGTTAATCTACAATAGTTCAAGACAGCATGCCAATTGCTTAAAACATTAAAATGCTTTTGATTTTCAGCTGGGATAAATATTCTAGAATAAAAATCCAATAATAACTTGAACAAAAAGATTGTGCTTTCACCAATCCCATCAATATCTTTTAAATCTCCTATTTCGGCATTAAGTATTTCCGCTATGGAATTAAATTTTTCTAATAGCTTTTTAGCTATTGCCTTGGTATCAGCCCTGGGAATAGCATAGAATAAAATCATTTCTAGAATTTCATACTCTGGCAAAGATCTGAGCTCAGCCTTCATAAACCGCTTTCTCAAGCGCGCTCTATGCCCTTTGTTTTTTTCAGAATCTTCCATAATTATTAAAGTGGCAGATTATCATGCTTCTTCCATGGCTTGGATACTTGCTTACGCTCCAGGATAGAGAATGTTTTACAAATACGCCATCTTGTGTTGAATGGCCTTATTATATCATCTATATATCCCCTAGAAGCTGCAAAAATAGGATTTGCGAACTTAGCCTGGTATTCTTCTATTTTTTCTTTCATGACCTCAGGCTGATCTGCTACATCCCTATGCAAAATTGCTGCAGCACCATTTGCACCCATAACTGCTATCTCAGCATTAGCCCAAGCATAGTTGACATCACCCTTCAGATGCTTTGAATTCATTACAATGTAAGCGCCTCCATAAGCTTTCCGCACTATTAGAGTAACCTTAGGAACGGTTGCTTCAGCATATGCATAAAGCAATTTAGCACCATGTTTTATTATGCCATTATGCTCTTGATCAACACCAGGTAAAAAACCAGGTACGTCTACCAAGGTTAGCAATGGTATGTTGAAAGCATCACAAAAGCGGACAAATCTAGCCGCCTTTACAGAAGCACTTATGTCTAAACAACCCGCCAAGTGCATTGGCTGATTTGCAACAATTCCAACCGTTCTTCCTTCAAACCGACCAAATCCGACTATAATATTTTTAGCATAATCTGGCTTAATCTCAAAAAAGTCTCCCTCATCCACAATTTTCTCGATGAGAATTTTCATGTTATAAGGCTTATTTGGATTATCTGGCACCAAAGTTTCAAGTGACATTTCTATTCGATCCGCGGGATCATAAGTAGGGCGTATTGGTACACAATCCTTATTATAAGAAGGTAAAAAATTAAATAGTCTTCTGGTTTGCTGCAAACACTCTATATCGCTTTCGTAAGCAATATCAGAAACACCGCTCTTTGAAGTATGCACTTTCGCGCCACCTAAGTTTTCATGGGTAACAGACTCATGTGTAACGGTTTTCACAACATCTGGGCCTGTAACATACATGTGCGAAGTATCGCGCACCATAAAAGTAAAATCTGTAAGAGCTGGTGAATATACCGCCCCCCCTGCACATGGTCCCATAATCAATGATATTTGAGGAATAACTCCTGAAGCATCAACATTACGTTGAAAAATTTCCCCATATCCACTTAAAGAATCCACTCCTTCTTGAATTCTCGCGCCACCAGAATCATTAATACCTATAACCGGTGCACCTAGCTTCATTGCCGCATCTAAAACCTTACAGATCTTTTTAGCATTTGTTTCACTTAAAGACCCACCTAAAACCGTGAAATCTTGGCTATAAACAAATACTACTCTTCCATTAATAGTACCATGGCCAGCCACCACACCATCACCAGGCGAACCCTTATCTTCCATACCAAAATTAGTACAGCGGTGCCTAACAAACATATCGATTTCTTCGAAGGATTCTGGATCAAGTAATAAATCAATTCTCTCTCTGGCAGTAAGTTTACCTTTCTCATGCTGAGATTCGATTCTATCAGCCCCGCCACCCAAGCGTGCTAACTTGCGTTCATTTTCCAACAATTCAGCTATTTTCACCAAAAAACCTTAATCCGTATAATTTGAGCTATGATTATAACATAAATAAACCTCAGTCAACAACACTATATTATGCATCCCCTTGGCTTGAGTTTATCTTGTGAGTTTTTGATTTACCTTTGTAAGTTCTTTGATATGACAAATTACAAAAATAATTTTATATTAAAATGAACGAAAACATATTCACATATATAAGGAATAACAAACTGCGCAAGGTTAGTAAGCTGCTTGAGAAAGGGCAAGATCCAAACGCAGTTAATAAATTAGGAGAATCTGTTATTTGTTATGCAGCAAAATGGGGCAGACTTAACATAGTAAAGTCACTAATTAAGCACGATGCAAATATAGATCCTAAAGCCTTAGAAACTGCTATAAAATTTGGTCGCAAGGAGATAGTTGAACTACTTTTACAATCTGGTGCTAGCCCAAATGTCGATCATACAATATTAGAGAAAGCAAATTATGACATTGTGAAGACAATATATTCTGCTCAAAAGAAACAAACTGAAAGCAATACTATTAACAACGTAGATGAGTGCAGCTCAGAACTTGTTGAAAGTCAACACATCCCACCATTTATTGAAAAAATTTCCGATTAGAGAGCCGCTTTAGCAACTACCAATATATGATTGAATCCTTCTGTCGATTTTGCAAACAGCTAAACTAAACGCAAGAAAAACTGCATTTTCCAAACACAACGGTATAATATCAGATCTTAAACCTTCGCCACAAAGATCTATAAGGAACGTATTGCAGCAGTTATGTAAATAATTAAAAGGATACTGAACCATAGGTACTGCCATGCTTATACTTGCTATAGCTTTATCAATAAACTGTACACCAGTAACATAACGTGATGTAAAATAGTTTGCCAAATACATTAAATTAATTGCCTTACAAAAAATTAAGTAGGGGCTGTACGTACATTTCAATGCAGTAGTGACTATATCATAAAAGTTGCTTTGATTTATGTTAGAGTCAATTTTTAAATTTGAATTTATAAGAACTTCTTTTGCAATGGTATAATCAAATAATCCCTTATTAGCTCCATTAGACTTGTATAAGCATTTTCTTTCACCAAATGGATTGTTAGGTAAAAATGCAATATTTGCAGCATTTTCCTCTAAAGTTTTTGGCGAGTTTATCAGTAAATTGCGCATCTCTTCCAGAGATTCATGATTTGGCACATAGCTTCTAATAAGATTATAAACATCTTTGCTACACCGATATTTATTATCCTTTATTTTATTATAAGTGCTTATAAATAGCTTATTTTCCGCTGCTTCCTCTGTAAAGCCTATATAAGATGTTTGCGAGAATTCTGTGGGATCTCCTAATAAGTTCCAGAAAAAAGTATAGACCTCTTCTTCATGGATTGGCTCATCAAAAAGATGAGAGGCTTTTGCACTGTCTACGTACCCAGGTACCATCTTATTAGCAAAAATTGGGGCGTTGTTATAAATGCTCTCAATTGAGAGCTGTATATCATACCACGGTATATAAGAACAAATATTAGTAAAGAAAATTGGGATCTCGTTATAAATAAAGCGCGGCACACCATAAGTATGCAGCAAAAATGTCAACTTGTGAGCACTTGTCATCGAAGTAAGTAGCATTGATGAAAAATTTGATGCCCCTAAAAATTTATATCTTATAAAATTAATGTGATTTGAATAGTGACAGTCAGATCTCATAATTAACTCAAAGGCTAAGATTATCCAGCTTATAAAACCTCTTCTTTTTAATATAGAACAAATTCCATTAAAAGTTAGCGCTCTTTTTAAATCATATTTGTTGACAAGCTCTGCGCAGAATTCATTAGGCTCCTCTACGTAGTTCGGCAGCGCAGCATCATTAATTAGGTTGTCTAATATCTGAAGAATTGTATAACCACCTTTGTCTACTTTATTTATAAAAAGGTTAAACTCCAAAGGGCTTATTTTGCCTTTGATATATTCGAAAAACCTAGAGATATTGACACACGATCTCTCAATACGAGATATTAGAGTACATGACAAATCTGATAGCTGTAAATATTTGTGGTACGCATCGCCACGAAGGTGTTATCTCCCATCATCTTTAAAAATGATAACGATGCCAAATAGGAAAGACCATTTTTCTCGCAATAGTACCTAAGAAAGCTAAATATGATTTCTTGATCTCTATTTAGTTTACTGCTTAGATCAGAAATAAAATAATATGAATAATTACCATTTTCTAGATCCTTAGCATTTCCCTGAAGCGAGTCAAAAACATTTTGATAAAAATTAATATCTATCTTTGAAAGATTATCTATGCACAATAAAAAACTCTGAATAAGCTCATCTCGCTTTTCTGAATCTTGCTCTTCACTTAAAGCTTTTAAGAACAAATCATAAAAAACAATTTGATCACGTTTTGAGTGGCAGCAATGTTCGCAATAAAAATTATAAAGGCCTAGGGATCCATTGTTGGCTTCCTTTTTCCAATCAAGATATATAGTATTAATATTAGTTAATCCATTGTCTGATTCACTCTCTGTATCATCTTTATCTTTTATGAATCCTAATTTGAAGAAAGTTATAATAACACTTAATGGTGCATTTCTCATGTAAAGTAAACAAACTAATTCATGAGGGTTTGTTACCTTGAAATCACCATTTCCACCACAATAAGTTTTTAATGCTTTAGAGTTACCAAGCCTATAGCCAAGCAACAACTTGAGATCATATTGCGCTGTAAAGGCTTCAAAATTCAGGCATTCTTGCTCTTCCCATTGTTCATAAGATAAAAATTCTATTAGTTTAATTGCTACATTTTCTTTGATCCTCTCCGGTATTCCTATCTTTTTAACAAACATTTTTCTGTGCATCTATTTTTCGGAATTATACTGAAATTTACAAATATCTCAAGAAAAACTCATTTGTTAATACATTTGTTAATATAGTATAGTTATGCTTATGCTCAGACTCAGGTTCTCAAACCCCCATTAACTGAAAACACTGCTCCAGTAACAAAACCAGCATTTTCATCTGCTAAAAATAATACAGTGCGGGCAATTTCTGAAGTTTCTCCAAGCCTACCAACTGGCACACGCGCAACAATTTTATCAAGCACCTCTTGCGGCATAGCTCCAACCATTTCTGTGTTTATATAACCAGGTGCTATAGCATTAACCGTAATCCCAGATTTAGCACTCTCAAGCGCTAATGACTTGGTAAAACCTTCAATGCCGGCTTTTGCAGCTGCATAATTGGTTTGCCCCATTTGACCATTAGCGTTTACTGAACTCATACTAATAATACGGCCAAATTTATTTTCACGCATCGATTCGATAACGCATCTGGTCATATTGAATACTGAGTTTAAATTTGTGTTTATAACATCATACCAATTTTCTTGCGGCATTTTATGCATCATGCCATCTCTAGTGATACCAGCATTATTAACCAAAACTTCAACGTTTCCACCTAAGGCTTTTTCAATTTCCTTCATGTCTTCTACGCACTGTTTGTAATTAGAAACATCACACTTCAGGGCTTTAATCCCAGTCTTGGCTTCAAAATCTCTAGCCGCTTGTTCATTGCCAGCATAAATTGCCACAACGTTATAACCAGCTTTTTTCAATGCTTGAGAAATTGCCCCACCAATTCCCCTAGTTCCACCTGTAACAACTGCTCTTCTTCCTGTCATTTTTACCTCAAAAAAATAATTTAATCAGCTTTTTCAATACACATTGCAACGCCCATGCCGCCGCCAATGCATAATGTAGCCAAACCTTTTTTAGCATTCCTTTTCATCATGGAGTGCAACAATGTTACCAATATTCTGGCACCGGATGCACCAATTGGATGCCCCAAAGAAATAGCACCTCCGTTTATATTAACTTTATCCAGATCCCATCCCATTTGTTTGTTCACACATATTGCTTGGGATGCAAACGCCTCATTTGCCTCAATTAGATCCAAATCCGAAACACTCCACCCAGCAAGCTCTAAAGCTTTTTGCGATGCCGGAATTGGGCCTATCCCCATAATTTCTGGAGCAACCCCCGCCTGTGCAAAACTTTTTATTATTCCTAATATTTTTAAACCTCGCTTTTTGGCTTGAGCAACCGTCATAAGCACAACACCAGCAGCTCCATCATTAATGCCGCTTGCATTCCCAGCTGTTACCGATCCATCTTTTTTAAATGCCGGCCTTAGCTTTGATAAATCTTCAATTTTTACTCCGTGCCTGGTGAATTCATCAACTTTAAATTCAATTTCTTCCTTCTTAATCATCACTTTAACTGGAACAATTTCATCAACAAACCGCCCCTCTTTTTGCGCACGCTCTGCCTTGTTCTGAGAATCCACAGAAAATTCATCTTGCTGCTGCCTGGATATACCAAACTGCTCAGCAATATTTTCAGCTGTGATACCCATATGATAATTATTGAATACGTCTGTTAACCCATCCTTTATCATAGTATCTACAACTTCAGCGCTTCCCATCTTGTAACCATTACGCATAAAAATTACATGGGGAGAAAGACTCATATTTTCTTGGCCACCAGCTATTACTATATCAGATGCCCCAGTTTTAATCGCCTGATATCCAAGTGCCACAGAACGTAATCCAGAACCACATACCTGGTTGATTGAAATTGCAGGAACTTCTTTTGGCAACCCGGCTCCAATTGAAGCTTGTCGTGCAGGATTTTGCCCAGAGCCAGCAGTTAAAATTTGCCCCATTATAACTTCACTTATTTCTTTCGGGGCAACGCGAGAATCAACAAGCAATTGTCTAATTACAGCCTCCCCTAAAATATGCGCTGGCACAGATGCCAATGTTCCATTGAAATTGCCAATTGCAGTACGCTTAGCTGCAACAATTGCCACTTGCTGATTGTCCATCTAAAATCCTTCCATATTAATTGTTTTTAAGCTACCATATGTTCGAGCGGTATCTATTAGTAATACCACAATATTGCAAACTTGTAAAAAATTTAAATAAGTGACTAATAAAATTAGAATGCCCATAGACTTACCTGGATATAAAAAAGTGCTATACATAGTGTTTGGCATACATATTTTTATGTTCATTGTTTCATTTAATGCAGCATTGTTTGGAAATTCTAGCTCGGTATTGGCAGATTCCATAGACTTCATCGGCGATGCTGCTAGTTATGCCAGCAGCATGTATGTGATAAACAAATCCAGAGCTATACGCGCTTATTTATCAATTGCAAAAGCAATAACCATGCTTGCATTTAGCTTACTTGTGATTATATATACAATCTTCAAAATCAATGACGGTATAGTTCCTAACTATGAAATAATGGGCGCCTCTGGCATTTTAGGAATTATTTCTCACCTAATTTGTGTTTATTATTTATTTCGATTTAGAAAAGGAGATAGCAATCAAATATCATCGTGGGTTTGCACTATAAATGATCTTATAAGCAATACCTTAACTGTTATCGCAGCTTACTTTGTGATGGCCACAAACTCAATTTTTCCAGATATTCTAGCAGCTTTTTTAATCGTAGGGGTTGCAATCTATGGCGCTATCACTATCTTAAAACAAGCTACTAAAGAAATTAGGGAAGTCGGTGATACAGAAAAACTTGAAACAACTTAAAAAAGAAATGACTCCAATAGAAATTGTTCATGAACTCGACAAATACGTAGTCGGGCAGAACGAGGCAAAGCGTGCGGTTGCAATAGCTCTTAGAAACCGCTGGAGACGTAAACAGGTGGACGCTGAAATAAGAGATGAGATATATCCTCATAACATATTAATGATTGGACCAACTGGTGTGGGGAAAACCGAAATAGCCAGGCGCCTTGCAAAAATGCTGCAAGCACCATTTATAAAAGTAGAGGCCACAAAATTTACAGAAATAGGTTATGTTGGTAGGGATGTGGACTCCATTATCAGAGACTTAGTTGATAATGCAGTTAACATGACAAAAGAAGAATTTCGCAATCGGGTAATTGCAGATGCTCAAAATGCTGCTGAAAACAGGATAGTTGAAGCTTTGGTTGGAGAAAACGCTTCCGATGAAACAAAAAGCAAATTCCTTTCTCGTTTTAGAAAAGGGGAAATGAATGATACGGAAATAGAAATATCCATTACTGAAACTGCTACGCATAACCCTACTCCGTTATTTGATGTTCCGGGTGGGCAGATGGGTGTGCTAAATATTGGGGAAATGTTATCAAAAGCCCTAGGCGGGGGCAAAACCAAAACTGCACGCATGAAAGTTAAAGACGCTTACCAAGCAGTGCTAAAAGAAGAAAGTGATAAGCTAGTGGATGAAGAAAAAGTCATCCGCCACGCCATTCATATGGTAGAAAATGACGGCATAGTATTTTTAGATGAAATAGATAAAATCTGTACACGTGAGGGAACTGGTGGCAGTAAAGGAGAAGTAAGCAGAGAAGGTGTACAAAGAGATTTACTTCCGCTAATTGAAGGAACTTCTGTAACTACAAAATACGGTACCATTAAAACCGATCACATATTGTTTATAGCATCTGGTGCGTTTCATCTTTCTAAACCAGCAGATCTATTACCAGAATTACAAGGCAGATTACCAATTAGGGTTGAGCTAAACTCATTGAATGAAGCCGATATGGCAAGAATTCTCAAAGAGCCAAAGCATAGCCTTCTTAAGCAATATATAGCTTTATTCAATGTTGAGAATGTTGAAGTGAAATTTACCGAAGGCGGCATAAAGGAAATTGCTCGCATTGCAACTGAGATAAATAAAGAGGTAGAAAACATAGGAGCAAGACGTTTGCATACTATTTTAGAGAAACTTTTGGAGGGAGTAAGCTTCAGCGCTAGTGACACACCTGGCATCTCTATAACAGTAGATGAAAAATACGTAAAAAATAATCTGTCTGATATAAGACGTAATCATGATTTAAGTAAGTTTATTTTATAGGTGCAGCCATGGATATAATAACCATCATTCTTCTTTCATATTTATGCGGTTCTATACCTTTTGGATTAATTTTAATTAAGCTATTCAAGAAAACAGATATCCGCGCCCACGGTTCCGGAAATATTGGAGCAACTAATGCAGTAAGAGTTGGTGGCAAATTTATTGGTGCCCTCACCTTTATATTAGATGCATTTAAAGGAGTTTTGGCCATTTACTTAGCTAAAATTATTATGAATAATTACGAATACGAGTGGCTATTATATAATGCAATGTTAAGCGCCAGCGCTTTGGTAGCAGTACTTGGTCACATGTTTCCAATTTGGCTGAAATTTAAAGGCGGCAAAGGAGTCGCTACTGCAATCGCATGCATAACTTATCTAGACCCATTTTTAGGGTTACTTGGTATTTTGGTATGGAACTTAACATTTTCCGCTAGCCGAATTTCTGCGATAGCAGCCCTTGTTATGATGATACTAATGACTATAGCATCTATATTAATCTCTAAAATATCTATAACAGCGTTAATGCTAACACTTACACCGCTTATAATAATAAAACATATTCCAAACCTTAGACGTATTAAAGAAGGTAAGGAATTAAAGATGCGGAAATAGATAAAATGGATCTATTATTTGTGGGGCTAGGCAATCCTGGAAAAGAATACGAAAACACAAGGCACAATGCAGGTTTCTTACTGCTTGATGAAATTGCATCTAAATTTGAAGCATCGCCTTATATAAATAAATTTAACGCCCATTACTCCAAAGTATCAATTGCAGGGCATAAAGTTCACTTATTAAAGCCGCAAACTTATATGAATCTTTCTGGAAGATCTGTACTACAAGCATTAACATTTTATAAAATAAAACCCAATTGCATGTGGGTATTTCATGATGATATTGATCTAAAAACTGGACGAATAAAGGTGAAAATTGGGGGCGGCAACGGCGGACACAACGGCCTAAAATCAATTGATGAAGTAATTGGAAAAGAGTATTATAGGGTTCGAATCGGCGTTGGCAAACCACAATTTGGAGCAGTAAGTGATTATGTCTTACAAAATTTCCCCAGTGTGGAAATGGAAGAAATGAAAAAAATGTTTGATAATGTTACTAACAATATAAAGTTGCTAATTACGGATACATCGGATAAATTTCTGAACAAAATCAGCTTGTGAGGAATGGATAAATGGAATTAAGATGTGGAATCGTGGGGCTACCCAATGTAGGAAAATCAACATTATTCAATGCGCTTACGCAAACAGCTGCCGCAGAAGCTGCCAACTATCCATTTTGTACTATAGAACCAAACGTGGGCCGCGTAAGTGTTCCTGACCATAGATTGACTGAAATAGCAAAAATTGCTGGTTCAGCACAAATAATCCCCACGCAAATTGAATTTGTTGATATTGCTGGCTTAGTACGGGGCGCAAGCAAAGGTGAAGGTTTAGGAAATCAATTTTTGTCTCATATTCGCGAAGTAGATGCGATAATCCATGTTGTACGTTGCTTTGAAGATGGCAACATTGTGCATGTTGAAGGTAGTGTAGACCCTTTACGTGATGCCGAAATAATAGAGTTGGAGCTCATTTTAGCAGATATGGATAGCCTTGAAAAACGCTTACCAAACCTTGAAAAAAAAGTCAAGCAAAATAAAGAGCTGCTCGGGGAAATAGATTTAATTCATCAAGTATTAGATGCTTTGAAAACTGGAAAACCAGCAAGAGTCTTGGTTACTCCTGAAAATTCAAAAGCTATAAAGGCATTGCAAATAATTACATCTAAGCCAGTTCTATATGCTATGAATGTTTCGGAAAACGAGATTACAACTGGGAACGCTGCCACTCAAAAAATGTTAAAAAAAGCTGAAGATGAAAATGCCGAATGCGTTATGATTTCTGCGCAGATAGAATCGGAAATAGCAGCGCTGGAAAGCGATGAAGAGAAAAAAGAATTCCTAGAAAGCATTGGGCTTGCTGAAACTGGCCTCGCGAAACTTATTAAATCTGCTTATCATCTACTTGGGCTTATAACATATTTAACGGTGGGCCCAAAAGAAGCAAGAGCGTGGACCATTAACAGAGGAATGTCTGCACCACAAGCTGCAGGCGTCATCCATACAGATTTTGAAAAAGGATTCATTAGGGCAGAAACTGTAGCATTCGATGATTATATAAAATATAATGGCGAATCTGGAGCCCGTGATGCAGGTAAATTAAGGCTTGAAGGAAAGGAATATATAGTAAATGATGGTGATATAATTCACTTTAGATTTAACACATGAATTCTATGCCCCCAATTTTTGATTACTCTAGCCGCACCTTCACAATTATGGCAATTATATTCCTGATGATATTAGTTTATCTCAGCCATAAAGATAATACACCTACAGTGGAATCAAATTACGTTGAGAAATCAAGCACGGAAAATTCTGAAAAAACTTTTTTTGACAAGGTACTATTGCTTATATTTAAAGATGATATAAGCAGACCTTCAAAATCTAATTAAGAGACAGCACCAACATGGGAAGCTTTATTGAGAAATGCGTAGACAGATATAGAGTTATACTTTTACTGCTTGTGATTATTACGATTTGCGGTTTATTCAGTTATTTACATATCCCTAAGGAGAGCGATCCAGATGTAAAAATTCCCATCATCTACACAATGGCAACACTAAATGGGATATCCGCCCAGGATGCAGAAAGGTTATTAGCCAAACCCTTAGAAACCCATCTAAAAGGCATTGATGGCATGAAAGAGATGACCACCTATACAAGCGAAGGTGGGGCATTCATCATGATGGAGTTTGAAGCCGGCTTTAACAATGAAAAGGCGCTAAATGATGTGCGCAATAAAACACTTGATGCGGAAGCTTTTTTACCTCTAGATGCAGACAAACCCACTGTCCATGAGATAAATCTAAGTCTTTCCCCAGTGCTATATGTAATTCTTACTGGCGATATTCCAGAACGAAGTTTACAAGAAATAGCTAAAAATTTATCCACCAAAATTTCCAATATTCCTGGAATATTAAAAGCGTCTATTAGTGGTAAGAAGATAGATGCATTAGAAATTATCATTAAGCCAGAATTACTTAATGCTTATAAATTATCGATTTCATCTATACAACAAATCATCAACGGCAATAACAAACTTATTACAGCTGGATCTATTAGAAATGCTTCTGGAGAATTTTCTATTAAAATTCCTAGCCTTATAAAAGATCCCCAAAGCATATTAGACTTTCCTGTTAAAGTGAATGGCAACGCAGTGGTAAAACTACGTGATTTAGCAGAAGTTCGTAGAACTTATAAAGAGCCCAAAGATATAGCCAGCGTTAATGGTAAACCAGCTCTCGCTATAGAAGTTTCTAAACGAACTGGCGAAAACATAATAAGAACGGTAGATGCGATTAAAGAGGTGGTGGAAAAAGAAAAAAGTTTCATGCCACAAAATATAGAAGTTATCTATTCAGCTGATCAGTCGCATGAAATTATGGAAATGGTATCAGATTTAGAAAACACTATAATAATTGCTGTTCTCTTGGTGGTTATTATAATAGTGATAAGCGTAGGAGCTCGCTCTGCTATGTTAATTTCCATTTCGATACCCACATCGTTTTTAGCCGGTATTTTAATGCTATATCTTAGCGGATATACTTTAAACGTAGTGGTACTATTTAGCCTTATTTTAACAGTAGGGATGATAGTGGATGATGCTATCGTGGTAAGTGAATATGCTGACAGAATAATGGGTGAAGGAGTTCCTGTAGAGAAAGCATTTATTATTTCTGCACAAAGAATGATGTGGCCTATTGTTACCTCAACCTTAGTGAAGGTAGTAGTGTTTTTACCATTATTGTTCTGGCCTGGTGTAATAGGGCAATTTATGCGCTATATGCCTATTACCGCTATCGCCATTTTAAGTAGCTCTTTACTATTTGCTTTATTTTTTCAACCGGCACTCGGCCCATTTTTTGGCAAATCTCCTCATGTAAGAAAAAATAATAGACCTCTTCGGAAACTCGCTTCTGGTAGCAGGGTGGAAGGAGCACACGGAACAGAAGACCGGAGTGTATTCAATATACATGAGGATCTGAGTACCTAACTTGCTGCAAAAGGTCCTTAAATATCCTAAAACTTTTGTAAGTTCTGTAGTTGGGTTTTTAATACTAATTTACGCTTTCTTCTTTAGTTTTGGTACCGGCATTGAATTTTTTCCAAAAGTAGAACCGCAAAGCACAAACATGTTTGTGGTGTCGCCTGGCAATCTTTCGCTTGAAGAACGCAATAAGATAATGGTAGAGGTGGAAAAGCGCCTCCTAGGCATGGATGGTGAGGTAAAACTACTCTATACAAAAGCAGGAAATTTCGATGATAATAACAGTTTGCCTGAAGATACTATCGGCACAATATTTATCGAATATGTGGATTGGAATAAACGTAGAAAATCCAAAGTTATACTTGAAGATATTAGATCTAAGCTTAGTGATATAAAAGGCATAAAAATACATCTAAGCGAAAATCAAGGTGGTGGGCCTCAAGAATACCCAATTAATTTTGATATAACCTGTAGGGATTTTGATAAAGCAACTATTGCAGCTAATAAGATATTTGAATATATGCAGAATGACCCTGGATTTGATCAGGTGCAAAATAGCATACCTAGGAATGCAATTGAATGGCATTTGGAGCCTAATCGTGAAAAAGCAGCATTATATGGAATTTCAATATCCGATATAGGCAACACAATTAAACTTATAAGCAACGGCCTTAAACTCACTTCTTATAGGCCAGACGATTCCCCAGATGAGGTAGATGTTCTGCTCCGTTTTCCTGAAGAATATAGAACTATCAAAAATCTTGATCGTGTTAATGTGATAACCTCTTCTGGTAATTCCGTACCTATTTCCAACTTCATTACCAAAACTGCAGCACCAAAAGCTGGCAAGATTAAAAAGGTTAATCAAGAACGCGTAATTACAATAAAATCAGAAGTATCAAAAGGCCATTTAGTTGACACAAAGCTGAAACAATTAAAAGCTTGGATACATGAAAATAATATAGATAGAGATGTGCAAATTAAATTTAAGGGAGAAGATAAAGATCAGAATGAAACCGGTGCTTTTCTGATTAATGCATTTCTTCTTACTTTAGTAATGATGTTTGGAATTATGCTAATCCAATTCAACAATTATTATCAAACTTTTGTGGTAATGAGCGCGGTGTTTCTCTCCACAGTTGGTGTCTTGCTGGGGCTAATAATAACTTGGCAACCATTTGGGATAGTAATGTGTGGAATTGGCATCATAGCCCTTGGAGGCATAGTGTTAAACAACAACATTCTGTTTATAGATACATATCAGCATCTAAGAAAAAATGGCCACGATATTTATGATTCCATAATAAGAGCAGGTGTGCAAAGAATGCGACCTATTCTACTCACCGCCCTTACAGCAATACTTGGCCTGCTACCAATGGTTTTTGGCATAACTTTCAACATAATAGACCGAGACATTTCACTGGGTGCACCTTCAAGCCAATGGTGGCGGCAGTTGTCTGCATCTATTGCAGGCGGGTTATCTTTTGCAACACTTTTAACGTTATTTTTTACTCCTTGCTTATTATTGTTAGGAAAAAGATTTGATTCTTGCATAAATAAAAAATAACGCATATATTACGCGCTCAAAAAAGGGTTTTTCATGCGCCAATATACATTAACCTCTGAAAATTTATCGTCTTCAGAGCCTGTTTGTAGACCTTCTAACTTCAAAAAATTCAAAGAATCATTACTGGAAGAAGTTAGAGTTGAAAAAATTTTGGACTATACCCAAAGCCAATCTTTTTTTGCTTGCATTGAATCTCTAGAAAAGGGCTATCATGCAAAACTAGAGCAATTTTTAAAAACCATTAAAGATTATAGAACAAGGCAAATAGAAAATATTAGCCAGAACGAAAAAGCAAAATTATACCATTTGGAAGCTTGTTTTACAGGCGCTATTATAATGAATGATAAAGATGCCGTACTCTTAATTCACCTGCACTTACAAAAAACATTATTCCAAGAAAGCGTATCTAGAATGCTGCCTTTAATTTTAAAATTTGACTCTAGTGAAATTTTAGACACTTTAATTGATATATCGCATAGAGGATCTGCATTTAAAAAAAGTTTAGTAGAGCTGCGCATACTTTATTTTTTAAATTTTTCTTACATAAAAGATCTTGATTACCAAATTTCTAACTATTGCATATTAACTTATCTATCAAATGCTGAAATGTTTGATGCGTATTGCCCAAGCTACATAGCATTAATTAAAAATTTGGGTTTAACAGCCGAAGATAATAAACTTATTTTTGAAGATAAATTCTTCTATCTTGATATAAATATTCAATTATTAGCCACCAAAGTTTTAATAAAACAACTGATACGAGACCCATTGGGATCTAAGACACCTGCAACTATAAAGGAGTCTGACACCCAAGACCAATTTTATAAAATTTTGCTCTATGATACAGCAAGGCGTTTATCAGTTATTAATGTTTGCTTAGATATGACATTTTATGAATGTATGAGGCTAATACGCTGCGTAGAACAATTTCATGAAAGGCTTGCATCAAAAGGTCTTATTAAAGAATTTTTACAGACAGCTAATCCTAGAAGTAAAAATTTTAGGGCTTTTGATATAGCAAAGCAAAACGACTTAGCCAGCATTAGCAATATCGCAGATATAATAAAACTAAGCATGATGTGCTGCATTGGATCTAATTTTAATACTAAATACCCAGTTGATGGGGGAACAGAAAGTCAATTGGCATTTATTGGAAAATTCTGCAAGATTATAATAAAAGACGTGGTTAAGAATACCTCAATCAATTCACTGCAGGAATGCAATATTTCTATGGCCTAACTTATGGGGTTATGGTATAAATTTTAGAGGATAATTTCGGTTAAAATATGATATCAGTTACAGTTAATGGCAAGATCGTAGAAGTTCCAAATCACTATACAGTGCTTCAGGCATGTGAAGAAGCTGGCGCTGAGATTCCCAGATTTTGCTATCATGAACGCTTAGAGATTGCTGGTAACTGCCGCATGTGCCTAGTTAAGATAGATAAAATACCAAAGCCTGTTGCTAGTTGTGCTCAGCCTATTGCAGATGGAATGGTTATATACACCAACACTGAAGAAGTGAAAAAGATGCGCGAAGGCGTTATGGAATTTTTACTCATCAACCACCCTCTAGATTGCCCAATATGTGACCAAGCTGGCGAGTGCGATTTGCAAGATCAGGCAATGGCATATGGCAGAGGCGTTAATAGATTTGCCGAAAATAAACGCTCTGTTGAAGAGAAAAACATGGGCCCTCTGATTAAAACCTTCATGACCAGGTGCATACATTGCACAAGATGCATACGCTTTTTAGAAGATGTGGCGGGCACTTGTGAACTTGGCGCCGTAGACCGCGGCGAACAAATGCAAATAACGACTTATGTAGAAAAATCTATTACCTCTGAGCTTTCTGGTAACATAATTGATTTATGCCCTGTTGGTGCCTTAACATCAAAGCCATATGCTTTTAAAGCTCGCTCTTGGGAGTTAACCAGGACTGAATCTATAGACGTATTAGATGCTGTAGGAAGCAATATAAGAATTGATAGTAGAGCTAATGAAGTGATGAGGATTTTACCTCGCCTCAATGAGCTGGTAAATGAAGAGTGGATTGGAGATAAAACCAGGTTTGCATATGATGGCTTAAAGTATCAACGCTTAGACCAACCTATGATCAAAAAAAGCGGCAAACTCACCCCTTGCAGCTGGGAAGAAGCTCTGAAAGCCATAAAAGAAAAAGTAGCTAGTTCAAACCCACAAAAAATTGGTGCCATTGCTGGCGATCTTACCGATGTAGAAACCATGTATGCTGCTAAACATTTCTTAAAAGGAATTGGCTCTAGTAACTTTGATTGCAGACAAGATGGCAGCCCTATTGAAAACCACAACCGCTCTGACTATATTTTTAATACTACCATTAAAGGTATTGAAGAAGCGGATTTTTGCTTGATAATCGGCAGTAATCCAAGACATGAGGCTCCAATACTTAATGCCCGTTTACGAAAAGCTTTTGTGCAAAAAAGTATGCAGATAGCTTTAATTGGCGAAAAAGTTGATTTAAACTACGATTATAAGCATTTGGGTGACAACCCTTGGCTGCTAACGCAAATAGCATCTAACCAACATCCTTACTGTGAAACATTAAAACAATATAAGCGACCTATGCTTATAATTGGCTCTGGTGCTTTAGCGCGCGAAGATGCGTGTGCAGTGCTATATTATGCTAAAAAGCTTGGATTCAAATTTGGGTTCATCAAAGATGATTGGAATGGCTTCAATGTTATGCAGCGCGTTGCTTCTAGAGTTGGTGGTCTCGACATTGACTTTATTCCTGAAAAAGATGGCAAATCAACAAGTAAAATGCTTTTAACACAAATGGATATGTTATTTCTGTTAGGCGCTGATGAGGTTAACCTTTCAAATCAAAAATTTGTAGTTTATATAGGGCATCATGGTGATAAATCTGCACCTAAGGCTGATGTAATTTTACCAGCACCTGCATATACCGAAAAAGATGGAATTTATGTTAATCTCGAAGGCAGAGCTCAAAAAGCTAGAGCAGCTGTGGAGCCTTTAGGAGAAGCAAAACCTGAATGGCAAATTTTCTATGAATTATCCAAAATAATAGGATTAGAGGCAGAAAATAGCTTAAATGCTGTGCGCAAAAGCATGGCAAAAGCCAACCCAGTTTTTGCTAGCTTTGATGTTACTAAGAGCGAAACTATTAGCCCAGATCTTGGTAGATCATGTGACTTTTCTTTGGATAAATTACAAAACCCGATCAAAAACTTTTACATGACTGATCCTATTTCTAGAAACTCCAGAACTATGGCTCAGTGTTCAAAAGATATACTTAACTCAGAAGGTTAAATACGGTAATTACATCTAATACCTACCCACTAAAATAATTGGGTATAAGAAGCTGAAATATAGGAAAAGTCATTGCAAGGGGCCCAGTGCCTATTCGGCAATCTAGAAAAATAGACTACCGCATTTGGCACGCCACATTTGCAGTGATGATCTTATACTAAATCTCAAAATAAATTGAGATAGTAAAGCCAGATTTTGGCAAAGTGCGATGGGAGAAAGCAGTTGAATATTTTACAGATTCATCAATTTTTTACCAAGCAAATTTGCTAAAAGATGAGCTTTAATACTCAATTTATTTTGAGATTTAGTATCACCCATTATCCGCATAATTTAAAAAGTAAAACATAAAGGCTTAGCTATAGAATCTTGCGTAGCAATAAATTTATATCATTTTCCAAAAATAATTTAAGAGTTGGTATAATATAAATGTATTTATATATTATAATACTATTTTCGAATTATATTAATAGGTGGGTTGACGCGCCACGAATTAAGTAATATAGCTGGAAATTAGCATAACTTATAATGGCTGGTGGTTTTGTTTATAGACTTTCTAATTAAAATAAGTCGCTTCAATTTTGGTAATTTCGAAAGGAAAGAGTTTCGCAAATTCTTACTTATGGGCTTCATGTTTGCCCTTATAATTGGTGTATATTGGACCTTACGCCCATTAAGAGATGCTATCTTCATTGGGCTTGTCGATAAAATGGATCTTCCATATGCCAAAACTTTATCTGTTATTGTTTTACTACCCTTGGTTATCTCTTATACCCAAGCGCTTGAACGCCTTTCTTGGCGAAGAATGTTAGTATTTATGCCAATTATTTATGGCAGTTGCTTTATGACAATGTCTCTTGCAATAACGTTTGCACAGGATCCTGCATATCCAAAAGCGGAAATGCCTTTATTAATTTCTATTGCCGTACAGGTATTAGGGTACTTATGCTATATTTTAGTTGAAAGTTTTGGGTCTTTAGTAGTAGCCTTATTTTGGGCCTTTAGCTCTGACACTACAGAACCAACATCAGCTAAACGTGGATTTCCCTTGGTAATTGCAATTGGCCAAATTGGCGGCATGGTTTTACCCTACACGGTAGGGGGGCTTCCATATCGTTTAGGGCTTTATACAGACGGCCTTTCCATGTTTATCGTGAGTATTTTAATTTTCTGCATAGCTCCATTATTCAGATATTTCCTAAAAACAACTCCCAAGGATTTGCTAATTTCTTTCCAAGAGCAAAATAAGATAGATGATGAAATTACCAAGCAAGAACATCCTGGGTTTTTCTCTGGGCTTAAATTGATCCTAGATAATAAATATTTGCTGGGAATTTTTATGGTAAATTTCATTTATGACTTTTTGGTAACCATCTTTGATTTTAACTTCAAGGTTGCTGCAAGCCATCATTATACAGGAGTTGCACTTACAAACTATTTAAGTATTTATGGATCTACTGTTAATGGGGTTTCGCTGCTGTGTCTTTTGCTAGGAATAAGTAGCATTACCCGCTTTTTAGGCGTGAGAGTTTCACTTGTGATCACGCCAATTATTGTGGGGGTTGCTCTTACTGGATTCTTATTTTTAGATTCACTATCATTTTTATATGGCATTATGATAGCCTCCAAAGCTATTAATTATGCTTTAAACGGCCCTACCCTTAAACAGCTTTATATACCTGTAACTAGGGATGCTAGATTTAAAGCTCAAGCTTGGATAGAAACCTTTGGCTCGCGCACTGCTAAAGACGGTAGCTCTTTAATTAATATGTTACTTAAGCCTCTGCAATCTTGGTTTGGAGAAGCAGCAGGTAAATTCTATTATTTAGGCATTGTAGGAGTTATAGCCTTCCCTCTCCTCGCTCTTTGGTTTGCAACCGGAATTTATCTAGGCGGTAAATTCACTAAGGCTGTTGAAGAGAAAAAGCTGATTTGTTGATGGCAGCAGTTAACTAAAAATTAATCATTTTTCTGTAAAGATATTAGGTATAGAAACTTTTTGGTTCACACCTATGGCACAGGGATATCCACGGTTAAGGGCGAAATTTAAAAAAGAACTCTTACAACTGTTAAATGATAAAGCTAAATTTCTCATAGGTTCCGACACACTAAAAAATTTACCTAAGGATACGAATTTTTTCCGTTACACAACTGGTTATGACGAAAGGCTTATCAACAAGCGGGCAGACCAATTAATAGAATCTTTACCAAACAAATTTTTTGAAGAACTGTCATATCTAGACCAGCAAGCTGCTAAAGAGATGATGGTGGAAGAATTATTTAATAACCATATCGATCTTAAACAAGATTTGGACTTTGCCAACTTCCTGTTGGAACTATTTGATAAATTGCTAATTTTGCTAAAAGACCTAGCTCTTGAAAGACAAGCAAACCCTGTAGAGGTGACACTTAAAGATCCTAAAACATTGAGTGCACTGGATTTAAGCTGGCAAGCTTATAAGTTACAGGAGAAAAACCTCTCTGATAGCATGAGCCATACTATTATTACCAATTTCAAAAGGTACATTAATTACTTAGAAAAGGAATCCAAATTATTAGAAAATGCTACTAGTTATGCAGACCTAAGTAAAAAACTAGAGCTACTCGATGAGCATATTAGTATGTTACGATTATTACAATTTAATGCAAATTTGCAAAAACTACCTGCTGTTTTAAAAGATATAGAAAGCGTCTATGGCAAAGAGGGTAAGCCATCTTTAAAAGATCTTGAACAAGAGAAAGCACTTTTACAATTAAAACTTGTTCAAGCTAAAGAAGTTGAAGAAGTAGCGATGATAAAAAGGCTAAAACTTTCCGAAGGTGATAAGCTTGAGCCCAACGGCTTAACCAAGCATCAAGCTTTTGCATGTAAGTTATTCAATGAAGCATACACGTCCAGAAGAGAATTACCAGAAACTCAAAAGAAATTTGTGCAAGAATTCTTGGTTAGTATACTTGGTAACCCGCGGTTAAATAAAGCGCTTGGCAGAGATGATATCCTGAGCCGGTTTACCTATAAAACCAGAAATCCAGAGATATTTTTAGCAGCTGCGGAAAAGCTGTTGAAGATAGCAAATAATCAAGAAGGCACAGAAATTAAGGATGAAGATAGGTTAAGCTTGCGGGAATATGGTATTTTGCTAGATTACACCAGCATGTTATCTGATTTCAATGGCCCTAGTAGAGTGCAATTGTTAGAAGACAATGGAACGCTAAAATCCCTATATGATAAAGTAAATGAAATAAAACCAATACTAGAAAACGTCAGCAAGTCAATTACTGAGGAAGCCAGCAAGAAAATTAACTCAGGTGACTTGCTTTTGAATCACATTGAAAGGCGTGCGGAAATCGCAAACAAGAAAGTAGATGCAAGGGAAAAATTTAGTTTGCTCATAACAAAACACTTACATACAGTTAAGCTGGTTCAAAAAGATGAGGGGGTTTTCATCTCACATGCCCATAGTAGAGGGCGCGGAACTGATGAATTTAATGTTAGGGTTTATCTATTCTCCGACGTTTATACATTAGATATTAAGCCCCTGATCAATAAAGGATTTGAGGAAAAATTAAAAGCTAAGTATGGGGATGATTACGCAGAAGCTATTAATAAAAAATACAAAGGTATAGAAAAAAACTTGCACCAAAATACTGGAGAGAAATTTGCAAATGTTGCTCTGCGTGCAGATAGTGAATACATAAAAACCTTTTTTGCAGATTTCATAGGCTATTTAGGCCACAACAAGCTAGTAGCGGAAGATTTAGACCTAATTCATGCAGATATCATGAATGGAGCTAAAGAGAAAAACCGAATGTTATGCTCTGAGTTTGCAGCAAGAACTACTGTGGCTGCTTTCATTGAACTAAACAATAAACTTAAAGAAAAGCTTGGAAAAGAATTAGGTATAGAGGTAGAAGAAGATGTAATAAACATACCATTTAGCAATCGCGAAAGGTTCAGAACAATGCATCCCGATAGATTACTAGAAATTTTATCTGATAAAGGGTGCATAAAAGAGATGGAGCGTACAGAGACAGAGAAAAAATATTTTAGCTTTGCAAATAAAGTAACCGAACAAAAGGCTGCAAAATCTACCACAAACGAAAGGGGGTAGCATAATAACCACGATCACCTTAACTCTTGTCGCGACAACAAGATTTTAAATTTTGATATATCACGACAGATAAGTTGGCACAATGATTTCTAAATGCCTAGGCTTTATACCAAGCTCTTTAAGCCCATCTTGCTTTGTTAAAATGTTATCATGCTTAAGAAGATTAACTTGATCCAAAGTCAATAATGGCTTAGGTAGTGCACCTGTAAAGCAAGCTATTGTTTTAGCAATTGGAAATGGGATAGATAAAAACAATCTTTTGCGCCCAGTAATCTTAAGAATTAATTCCATAATTGCACGCATGCTATATACTTTAGGCCCACCAAGCTCAAAGATTTTACCGTTTGTTATTCCCTCTTTATCTTGCAAACAAGCGCTTATGCTAGCTGCTACATCATCCACATAAACAGGTTGGAACTTTGTATTTCCACCACCTATAAGTGGCATAAACAAAGATATTTTAGACATATTATTAAACATATTAATAAAATTGTCTTCCGCCCCAAAAAGCACCGAAGGCCTTAAAATTGAAGCATTTGGATAGTGTTTTAAAATAGCTTTTTCCCCAGCCAATTTGCTCTTGGCATATTGAGAATCACCAGCATCTTCACTTAAAAGTGCAGAGACATGAACGAATTTTTTAACTTTATGCTTAGTACACAACTCGGCAACTTTTTGAGGAAGGACATGGTGTAATGCTTCAAAATTCTGCCTACCCCTGGAGTAAAGGGTTCCAATTAAATTTACTACATAGTCAGATTTCTCTATACATTTTTCCAACTTTTTATAATTGGTCGCATCAGAGTCAATAAGAGCTATTTGCCCGACTGCTCCAGCTATATTAAGTTTTTGAGCTTTCAGCGAAGCATTCCTAGAAAGAACTTGTATTCTAAAACCTAGTTTTGCCAATCTTCTTACCACATAAGAACCTAAAAAACCGGCCCCGCCGATAACGGTAACTATAGGATTATCTCTGATCATTATTTCCACTCAAATTCAATTTAGTTATGCTTTTATCATTTTAAATCTTGCAAAATAGCAAAGTGCTATTTAAATAATACTATGTGTTACTATAAAATAAAGTTTATTATTATTTAAAAGAGATCGAGGTTTTATGACATTAAACCCACTTCATAGTCAAGAGAAATTTCCCTTCAGCTTACCAAAGCTTCCATATGCTAAGGATGCGCTAAATCCTCATATAACTGAGAACACCTTGAATTATCATTATGATAAGCACCATCAGGCTTATGTAACCAACTTAAATAACTTGGTGAAAGGCACAGAACTTGAGGGCAAAACCCTAGAAGAAATTATCATGCTTACAAAGAATGATTCTGCAAAAGCTGGTATATTTAACAATGCTGCCCAAATTTGGAATCACACTTTTTACTGGCATTGCATGAAACCTAGCGGTGGCGGCATGCCAACCGGTAAGCTTATGGATATGATAGTAAGAGATTTTGGTAGCTTTGATACTTTCAAAGAACAATTTAAACAAGCTGGCATAACCCAATTTGGTAGCGGATGGGCTTGGCTTGTACTAGAAGGCGATAAGCTCAAAATCACTAAAACACCAAATGCAGATTTGCCAATGGCTCATAACCAGCGCGCTCTTATGACTGTGGACGTTTGGGAGCATGCTTATTACCTTGACTATCAAAATCGCAGACCTGACTATGTTACAATCTTTTTAGACCATTTGGTCAATTGGGATTTTGCTAATAAAAACCTTAATCTATAAATCTGTAAGCAAAAATGGCGATGATTGATAAATATAAAGATATGTTATCACGAAAACAGAGCTTATCCTCTTTTTCAACTAATGATAAAATATCTAAAAATTGGTATAGTGATAGGTACGAATGGATGGTGGTGCAACGCAACCTGCTATTTGTGATTTTACTTGTTTCAATGGCCATTATAGTGTTTTTAAATTTTAGCATAAGTTACATAAAGAGCACAAAAACTATAGAACCGTTTGTAATAGAGATAGAACCTAAAACCGGAGTCCCTACTGTTGTAGAGCCTTTAAGTATCGTGGCTTATAGCAGTAATGAAGTTATTAACCGTTACTTCATATGGCACTTCATAAAACTCCGGGAAGAGTATAATTACTTAACCTCTCCAAGATCAACTCAAGAGGTAAGAGTGTTGTGTAACGATTCGGTATACAGCCAGTATCGCAGATCCATAGACCAAAATAACTTGCAAAGCCCTTATAATCTTTATGGAACTTCAAG
Source organism: Candidatus Midichloriaceae bacterium (assembly GCA_029266655.1). Taxonomy (GTDB): domain Bacteria; phylum Pseudomonadota; class Alphaproteobacteria; order Rickettsiales; family Midichloriaceae; genus JAJTHY01. The sequence goes on from JAQSWL010000006.1 coordinate 37,323, forward strand.
CACCAGAAATGCTGAGTTGAAGTCTTTAATCATGCAGAATAGCAATACTGCACAAGTAAGAATTCGCCTAAACGTAGAGGGAGCGCAAAAGTCCTCTATGGATAAGATTATACTTTTAACTTTTGAATATAATAATTTAGAATTACCGGATGATAAAAGGCTAATTAATCCATTAGGATTCACAGTCACATCTTATAGAATTGATGATGAGAGGCTATAGTGCTAAGCAGTATAATTAAATGTATTATTTTAACGGCTTTATTTATAGGTGCTGGGTATTTAGCACAAGCTGCCCCCACACCTTCTCCTAGTTTTTCTAAAGGAAAGCCTATTGCTCTTGATAGTAGAATTAAAACATATATATATAACGAAAATGAAGTATTTAAGCTTGTAATCCATCATGGATATCAAACCAGCATTGAATTTGCAGAAGGCGAGGAAATACAAACTATTTCTGTTGGAAACAATTATGCCTGGCAGATCACACCTGTAGGCAGAAGGTTATTTATCAAGCCTCTTGAAGAAAACATAGCAACAAACATGACAATACTAACCAATAAACGCTCCTATCATTTTGATATTGAATCAAGGTTACTATCATATGCAGCAGATGATGAATTAGTTTATGTGGTTCGCTTCTTTTTCCCAGAAAGTGATTTTGACATAACTAGGCCTCAAATTATTACTACGGAAGCAGATCCTATACCTGCGGTTAAGCCTTTTAACTTTAACTACACCTTTGCTGGCAAAGATGAATTTGCTCCTCTTAAAGTTTTTGATGACGGGACCAATACTTTCTTTAAATTCCCAGAAAAGCTGCACTTACCTAAATTTGAGGTCGTAAAAGATAGCACCACTACTGAATTAACACCTAGAAGGAAAGGCGAGTATATAATTTTAAATTCAGTTGCCAAACATTTTAGATTAGTATTTGGTAATAATGTAGTAGATGTATATAACGAGAAATTACCCAGTGGAGGCTATTGATGAAAGATGATTCTTCACAAGACGATATCTTGAATAAAGAAGCTGAGGTCGATGCTGGTAATAGTTATCCATCTCCTAATGATGCTGAGCCTGATAACGGCTTAAGAGCAACCCCTCCTATCGATAAACCATCTACTAAAAATTTTAAAGAACCTATCGTTACCTCTTCTATACCCCCTTCATCTTTTTCTTCTGTAGCAGCTGCTTCAGGGTCAAAGAAATTAATGCTAATAGGAATGTCTGGCGTTGTACTGCTGGGAATGTATTTTATCTTCAAAGAGATAAGTAATAGTAATAAAGTTGAGAAAACACCTTCGGAAAAAATCCAAGAACGCTCTCAGTTAGAGGCGCAAAAAATTATTAAAGAAGCAAAACCAGTATCAAATGCGGATGAGATACAAGTTATACAGACGCCAAATTTACCGGAAACGCCTCCTATACAAGCTCCACAACCCCCTGAGCCACCTCCTCCTCCAGTACCATCCGTGCCACAAGCACCTATCTTTCCTCAGCTAGGAACAGCTACTGAACCTGCTTTTTCCCCTCAAATAAGCACAGAAGCTTTCACAGGTAGAGGTGATGATGAAGCCCGTTTAAAAGCTCTTGAGGCAAGAAGGAAGTCTTCTATAATGATTTTAGGTGGCGCCACTACAGATTCTGGCAATAAGTCCAAAGAAGACAAAGACAAGGGAGCTGATGCTGCTGCTAAGGATAAATCTTCTTTCTTAGGTTTTGGAGAAGGAACATTTGGCGGAGGTGGCCTTTCTAAAACTAAAGCCACACAAGTTAAAGCAACCCAAATCGGGGACCTAGGAAGCTTAATAGCTCAGGGTAAAATTATTCATGCTGTTTTAGAAACAGCTATAAATACGGACTTACCTGGCACTCTAAGAGCAATAGTTACTAGAGATGTGTATGCTGAAGCTGGTAATAACGTGCTTATACCTAAAGGATCTAGAGTTATTGGCAAATACGATACTCAAGTTAAATCTGGACAGGTGCGCGTTGGCGTTATGTGGGGAAGATTAATCCGCCCAGATGGCGTAGATATTGCGATTGAGTCACAAGGAACCGATAATTTGGGTAGATCTGGTGTTGCTGGATATTTAGATGATAAATTCTTTACCAAGCTTGGTAATGCTTTCTTAATCTCATTCATGGTGCCTGCTATAACTGATAAAATCTTCCGTGTTAAAGGTGCAGATGAGCCTATTCAAACCACTACTTCAACCAATGCTTTGTTAGGTCCTACCGTTTCTACAACAAAGACTACAACATTTAAGCAAGAAAGGCTGAAGGAAAGTTCCGATAAATTCAATGAAGTTATTAGTAAATCAATTCAAGATTCTTTTGCTACTACACCTACTATTTTCATTGACCAAGGTACTGAAGTTAACATCTTTGTGAACCGAGATTTGATATTTCCATCTGACGCCATGACTGGCGGTGCTAAAATGGTAAGGTAAGATAATGAGCTTAACTGCACTGGAAACTTACCTTGAGCCACTAAAACGAATCTTTGATGAAGAAGGCGTTAGTGAGATATCAATAAATAGGCCATTTGAAGCTTGGATAGAAAATAAAGGCGATATTAGATATGAGAGCATACCTGAGTTAGATCTTGAGCATTTAAAAGGGCTCGCTCAGTTAGTTGCTCAGTCAACCGAACAGCGCATTAGCGAAGAAACACCTTTGCTTTCAGCCACATTACCAACAGGGTTTAGGATTCAGATAGTGATGCCGCCTGCATGTGAGCCTGGCACCGTTGCTATGTCTATACGTAAGCCATCCACTATTAAAATGGATTTAAACGCATATGAACAACTGGGAGCATTTAATAATACTTCAGCAGATGAGCTAAAAGATGAAAATGCTGAAAAACTCAGCAAATTATTAGTTGAAGGAAAATTTAAGGAATTTCTGACAACTGCAGTTATTACAAAACAAAATATTATAGTAAGTGGAGGCACCTCAACTGGTAAGACCACATTTACTAATGCAATGCTTAAAGCAATACCTGATGAAGAACGAATTATAACTGTTGAGGATGCAAGAGAAATAGAACTTTCAAACCATCCAAACCGTATTCATCTAATAGCTTCTAAAGGTGGGCAAGGGCGCTCCCAAGTAAATACCCAAGATTTGATAGAGGCATGCTTAAGATTGCGGCCAGATAGAATAATAGTTGGGGAATTACGCGGCTTAGAAGCTTTCAGCTTTCTAAGAGCTATTAACACTGGCCACCCTGGCTCTATTTCCACTTTGCATGCTGACACCCCAATGATGGCAATTGAACAATTAAAGCTCATGGTTATGCAGGCAGGTCTTGGTATGCCACCTGCTGAAATAAAAGAATATATCTTGAACGTTATTGATATTGTGATTCAATTAAAGAGAGGAGCAAAAGGCCGAAGGTTTATATCAGAAATTTATTATCGTGATGCAAGGAAGTAAGAGTTTTATTTATGGGTGATGGATTTGTAAATACTTTTAGAAACGTGATATTAGCAATAATAGCTAGTATAATGCTTTTGTGTTTTTCGCTATACATCAGCTCCATAGCATTTTTATTTTCAGAATATCCCATTCAGTCTCTTAACTTAGATTTGGTAGTATCGTTAAAACCTACAGCTATTATATATACATGGCTCATATGGTGGATTACAAATTTTAAAGTCATACCAATTGTTTATCATAATTATGTTATTGCCAGGCTACTTGGCAGCATGTTCATCCCTTTAATTACCACTGTACTTTTTGTGTGGAAATATCGTCACGAAATTTATGAACGCAGGCCATTTAAAAGAGAGGAATCTTTACATGGCGATGCTCGCTGGGCTACTGAGAGTGATGTTAAATCCGCAGGGTTACGCTCAAAAAACGGGTTAATGTTGGGGCAAGATAAGCGAGGTTATTATGTTGCTGGCGGCTATCAGCATGCACTGCTGTTTGCTCCTACCGGTTCTGGTAAAGGTGTGGGGTTTGTAATTCCTAACTTATTGTATTGGGATGAATCGGTTTTTTGTCACGATATTAAACTTGAAAACTATGAGTTAACCAGCGGTTGGCGCAAAAAGATGGGGCAAGAAGTTTATGTTTGGAGCCCTGCCGATCCAGATGGATACACTCACTGTTATAACCCTATTGACTGGGTTAGCTCAAAACCTGGGCAAATGGTAGATGACGTGCAAAAAATTGCTAACCTCATAATGCCTGAAAAAGAGTTTTGGAATAATGAAGCACGTTCATTGTTTTTAGGAGTAGTGCTTTACCTGCTGGCTGTGCCCGAGAAAGTTAAATCTTTTGGTGAGGTGGTTCGCACCATGCGCAGTGATGATGTTGTATATAACTTAGCCGTGGTACTTGATACTATTGGCCAGGATATACATCCAGTAGCTTACATGAATATTGCAGCGTTCCTTCAAAAAGCAGATAAAGAGCGGAGTGGTGTTATCTCCACTATGAACTCTAATCTTGAGCTGTGGGCAAACCCATTGATTGATACTGCAACCGCATCAAGTGACTTTAATATCTTAGAATTCAAAAAGAAAAAAGTAACCGTTTACGTAGGACTAACACCTGATAACTTAAAAAGACTACAGCCACTAATGCAGGTGTTTTATCAGCAAGCAACGGAATTCCTATGCCGGAAAATGCCTTCTAAAGATGAGCCACATGGCGTTTTATTCATGATGGATGAGTTTCCAAGCCTTGGTAAGATGGAACAATTCATGACTGGTATCGCATATTTTAGGGGGTATCATGTTCGCTTATTTTTAATTATTCAAGATACCGAGCAACTTAAGGGTATTTATGAAGAATCTGGAATGAACTCGTTTTTATCTAACTCAACTTATAGGGTAACCTTTGCTGCGAATAATATGGAAACAGCAAACTTAATATCACAGTTGGTGGGGAATAAAACTGTAGACCAAGCTTCTTTAAACTCACCTAAGTTCTTAGACTTTAACCCAGCCTCTCGTTCTGTAAACGTATCTAAAGCACAGCGTGCATTGCTCCTGCCTCAAGAAGTTATTGGATTACCTAGAGATGAACAAATTGTGCTTATCGAATCTAAACCACCAATTAAGTCCAAGAAGATTCTTTATTATAAAGATTCTTTCTTCACTAAACGCCTGTTGCCTCCTATAACTGTGCCTCAGCAAGAACCTTATGATCCTAGAAAAGCAAAAGATTTACTAAGTAAAAAAGAAAAAATTACTTCAAATAAAGATGAAGATACTTAATGCATAGATGCTATGGCTAAAGAATTTTAATTTGAATAGGAGCGAGAAACGAAATGTAGCAAGCCCTACATGAGTGATCGAGCAGGGCGTAGTCAAATTATAAAGGCTTAGCTATAACATTAATAGTCTTTAACTCTACCATTACCTTCAAAATAGCCTTCGCTTCGCTTTTCCAAACTTAACAGCCTTTGTTTGCGCACCACTCCACTATTATAACCACCTAAAGAACCATTAGAATTAACTACTCTATGACATGGGACAATAATCGAGATTGGATTCTTTCCTATTAAACTAGCAATAGCTCGTACTGCCTTACTTTTGCCAATAGAGTTTGCAATTTCCAAATAAGTAGTAATTTTTCCATATGGAATTTTATGCACCTCGTTCCAAATTTTTTTCTGTAATTTAGATCCAGTAACGTTTATCGGTGTTGTAAAAGTCTTAAGAGAACCTTTAAAATAATCATCTAACTCTTTTTGCAATAATTCCATAGGCTTAGTAACGCCTGGAATAATTATAGCTTTCATCCCAAGTCTAATTCTTTCAATCTCTAACTCCAGGTCTTTTCTATCAATAAATCCAAGAAACACTATCGCCTTGTCATTAGAAATGGCAAGCATTGCTCCAAAACGAGTTCTTATCCAAGATTCGTGCAAAACTCGTTTTGGCTTGAGTAAAGTTGGCTCCAAACCTAATTTCCCACGAATTAAGTCTGTAAGTGGATTGCTAGATTTATATTCTATAGACCCTTGCGCATCTTTTAGAGTTTTGCTAGATATGAGTTTTTCAACCATAGCTCCTAGCTTTCTAGCTTTTACGTATTCTACAAAGGTCATTCCAAAGCGTTTTTTGAATTGCCTACGAACAATATCGCTTGTCGTTTTTAATTCATAGAAGTCTATTTCAACCCATTCCTTTTCTAAGTCTTCATCAACTTTTTGTATTATAGCTTCAACTAAATCCATAGGGCCAGAAAATGTCCTAATAGGACAGCAGTACTTACACGGTTTATATAAAGCGGCAGTGGCGTCTTCAATACTCTCAAAAAATTCACAGTTTTCAAATCTTGGTTTTCTCTTAGGACATGTTACTCTACAGAATTTTTTTGTTGTTTTAACCCCCACGTAGAAAACCCCTTCATACTCGGGATTCCGAGATAAAAAAGCTTGATAATAATTTAATTTTTGGCTATTTGGGGTCATTTAGCACTTCCTGAAAACTTATATAGATACAACTATATATAATATAATAATGTAAAATAGAGTCGCATCTTTTGCATTTATAGCGCATTTCTAACGGAAAATAAATAGCTTTAGATCTTCTAATAATCTATGAAAAACCAATTTGTTAAACGAATGGCCCATATTTTCATATTCAATAAACTTTGCACCAGCAATTAATTGAGCTAATTTCCTGCCATGCTCCACTGGTAATATGAAATCATCTTTGCCATGAATCACTAAAGTCTTAGCTTTAATTTTATGCAAATCGTTATGCAGATCTTTAGATGAAGCCATCGCTATACTATGGTTATGTACATGAGTTAAGCTTTTTAAGCGCTTTAAAATCCTACCTTCAAAAATTCTGGTTTCAATTAAATGCTCTGGCATCAACATTATCTTCTTTAAAGCTTGCTCATACATAGCATGCGCTTCTTCTGAGCTAGAAGCTTTAATCCCTAAAATTGATTGATAATACTTTAGTATTTGCTGATTAGAAGATGGCAACTCATGATGAGATGTATCTTTACCTTCAAAGCCATCAACAAACACCAAGTGGTTTGGAGTAGACATGATGCACGTTAAGCTCATAACCCGCCCAGGGTGGTTAATGGCGATGTTTTGTGCAATTTGCCCACCCATAGATGCACCAATAAAATGTGCACTCTCAAGGCAGTAACTATCTAGTATTGCAAGAGCATCATTTGCTAAATCAGATAAATAATAAGGTTTTGCAAAATAATCTATGCGAGATGATTTACCAGTGTCTCTATGATCATATCTAATTATAAACAACCCTAAGTTAGCAAGTGCTTCACAAAAACTATCTTGCCACATAATCCCTTGAGCAGTGGCACCCATAATTAAAATAACGGGAGGGTTAGATCTTTCCCCAAAACTTTGGGTGAATATTTCAATTCCGTCTGTATATACAATCTTACTGTTCATATTTCATGGATGATGTGCCATAACTAAAGGGAATGTTTGGCCTCTATATAATCCCTCGATTGAGACCATTTTACCACTAAATCCTCTGATCACAACTCCAGATTCGCTCATCATTTCTCTTGATATATCCATGCTACGCTTCCAGTCACCTTCTTGGCCATATTGATTTCCAGGAAAATTGATATCATATATCACCTCTTTAATCCCAGATTGTATAATAGATTTAGTGCATCTAGAGCATGGTATCCAAGGAGTATACAGGATACAGTCTTTTGTTGGAACTCCATTAAGAGCGCAATGCAAAATAGCATTTTCTTCAGAATGGTTAATAGCCAAAAGCTTATATTCCCTATCTTCATAACGATAATTTCTATCAGCAACGCCTCTAGGGAGGCCATTATAACCAGTTGCTCGTATTTCCTTATCTGGACCAATTATTACAGCCCCTACTCTAGTAGAAGGGTCCTTGCTCTTCATAGAGACCAAATAGGCCATAGTCATAAAATATTGGTCCCAATCAAAACTCTTTAGCATTTTTGCTTTCCTCAAATTCAGTCAATATACTCCGTTAATTTGAAAAATTGGAGCGTAGCAGCTAATTTCTTCGCGTCCGCACCTATTAGTATAGGCTTACGGTGCTCAAATTGCTGCTCCTCCCACTTTTTCAAATTCACTGTCGTCTATACCTTTTTTCCTACTCTTAATTTACTAGAGGTATATATGGATTATGCAGTATTTAAAAATCCCTTCATAACTGTAACAGCTTCGCCAGAAATTAAAACCCTATTTCCTAAATTTTTACAACGCAACTCCCCCCCTCTACGAGACAGCTGATAAGCCCTAAGCTCTTGCTTACCTAATTTATTTGCCCAATATGGAATCAACCTGCAATGCGCGGAAGCACATACAGGGTCTTCATCAATCCCCGCAATCGGCGCAAAGTAGCGAGAATGGAAATCAAAATCAACGCCTTTAGATGTAGCTATCAGCGCCCTACAATCCATTTTTTTCAATAACTCTAACTTCGGCTCAAGCGCAAGTAACGCCTCTTTACTTTCAAATTCCATAAGATAGCAGTTTTGTGCGAATCCAGTATATATAGGGTCAATGTTAACCACTTCCCTTAGTTCATCAGTTAAAACTACCGGGCTCACTGGGTAATTAGGAAAATTCAAGGTATACCAATTACTATCATCTACTGACGCAGTAATCGTTCCGGAAACAGAATTAAATGTTATCTCTTTGTTTTTATGTATCATGCCTTCTTCAAAAAGAACATGCACACTTCCTATGGTCGCATGGCCACATAATGGGGCCTCAGAAGTCACTGTAAACCATTTGATATCATATTCATCATCTTGCTTTCTCTTTACAAAAGCAGTATTAGAGTATCCAAGTTCCATCGCAATGTTTTGCATTAACTCAGTTTCAGGAAATCTCTCTACTATGCAAACCCCAGCTGGGTTACCTTTAAACGGCTTATTAGTAAAGGCATCAACCGTATAGACAGTGATCATATTATTTTCAAAAACATTTGTTTAAAAATTATAAACAATATTTAAAAGGGTGTCTACACGATACCAAAATAAGATTTAATAAATTTTTTCAAAGAAAAAATATACATACATCAACTTAAAATAAGACCCATCCTGATCAAATTAGTTTAGACGATTTTAATGATATTAAGGAGCTATTAGAACCATTTCAGAGAAACACTAAATTAGCATTAAAAACTATCGATAGAATGCTAACACTGGTTAGAGCCGATATATAGTAAAGCATTATAAAAAGGCATGTTATTTTGGATCAATTTAATACTTGTATACTTGAGGAAAAAACCACAAAAAGCCTTGCGACGCCTGACTCAGCTAAAGCGCCTCCACCCCCAGAGCATAACTGTTGAAAGTGCTAAGAAATATAAAAGCCATAAAAAGAGATAGTATTTTAATTTAATAAAAAGCAATAATGCAAATAGTGGGTTGCACTATTTGTTTTATGTTTGCAGAATCTTTAAAGGAGATTCTGCAGGCCTGGCGCATCGCTTCGCGCTTGCCCCTGAGCTGCCCTACCTTTCTTTATGCTTTGCTTTTTATTGATTTGCTGTGTAAGCTTCTCAAACTAATTTACCATATATCTTCAACCCTTTTGATAAAAAAGGCAACACCAGGGGCACAGGCGTAGGTTTACCATTCTGTAAACGCGTAATGGAAAGCATGGGCGGAAGCATCAAGTGCATATCTAAGTTAGGCGCTGGAACTGAGTTTGTGTTGAAGTTTGAGGATATAAGGGAGTAATAATAAGTGAACCTTAAAAAAATAAAAGAGGGTCTAGACAAATGCATGAATTATTGATATATATCTTGTCCTAACCTTTGTGTTTCTTAAGTTGGGACCTTAGTTCAGTTGGTTAGAACGCATCGCTCATAACGATGTTGTCGCAGGTTCAAGTCCTGCAGGTCCCACCATCCTCAAGTATATTAATTCAATCTCAGCTCAATTATACCCCAGACATTAGGCGGCAATTAATTAATTTTTATAAAATAAATTGCCTTTTAAATAATTTAATCTCTAGGCAGGAGTAAAGAGCTATAGTTCATGTTGTCTGGCATTCTCTTTTGCCTGGCTACGAGCCAAATAAATGGAGCCTGCAAAAATCAGTGCCGAACCTAATATGGTAGTACCATCTATAACTTGGCCAAGGAATAAGTAAGAAATAATCGTCGCCATTACCAATCGCAAATAATCATAAGGCAGCAAATTGCTTATCTTGGTAGATCTATAAGCATGGGTTAAAAACATATATCCCCCGGCTGCGGTTGAAGACATGCATAGGCAGATTAAAAGCTCTTTCTGCGATAAAATATGTGAATCTGTTAAGAAAAATGGGAAAGCTAGAGAGACAATTACAATGTTAGTGAAGAATACAACAAGCACAGGATGCTGCCTACTGGCTAAATTTTTTGTAATAATTGCACCCATCGCCCATAACATACAAGTGGTAAGAGCGTAAATAGAATAGTAATTAAAATTATCAAAATCTGGCTTAAGAATTATATAAGCACCAATCAAACCGATACCGCTTACGGCCCACTTTTCCGCACTCATTTTATCTTTCAAAAAGATGATAGCCAATATCCCGGTAAATATAGGGGTTATATATGTAAGTCCCACAGCTTCTGGTATATTCATGTTTGAAACTGCCATAACCCAAACAGGGATACTTAGGAAATCAACCACGCCTTTATAAATATTAATTTTGGCAAAATTAAATTGATGAGATCTAAAAAGCATGAATGCAGCAAAAGGCGCCACCAATACTATACAAAAAAAACTCCGATAAAAAGTAATAACCATAGGGCTGATTTCAAGCGCGTAGAGTTGCTTACTAAATACGTTAAGCAATGCAAAGCAAGTATAGGATAGTATTAAATAAACTATTGCCTGAAGCTCCTTGCTTAATTTTTCAAATGACTTTTTCATGCCTAATTACAAAATGCTTTTTACTGCTTCTACTATATCCATTACCTGTGGAATTGCGAGCTTTTCAAGATTAGCAGCATATGGTAATGGCACGTCTTTACCAGTTACCCTAAGCACTGGAGCATCTAAATAATCAAAAGCTTGCTCCATTATTTGCGCACTAATTTCAGAACAGATACCAGCATATGGCCACCCTTCCTCCACTAACACTACACGATTTGTCTTTTGCACAGAATTTAAAATAGTTTCAATATCTAAAGGCCTTAAAGTTCTAAGGTCTAAAACCTCAGCACCAATATTATGCTCTGAAGCCAAAATTTCAGCGGCTTCAAGCGCGTGCTTAACCTGTAAAGAAAAAGCTATAATCGTAACATCTGAGCCTTCTTTCAGTACATTGGCCTTCCCTATTTCCACCAAATAGTCATCGTTTATAGAATCTGGCACTTCATGAGAGTGGCCATATAATATTTCGTTTTCCAAGAAAACTATAGGGTTACCATCTCTAATCGCAGCCTTAAGTAAGCCCTTATGATCACACGCCCTGTATGGAGCTATAACCTTAAGTCCTGGCACATGCGAATACCAGCTTGCATAACATTGAGAGTGCTGCGCAGCTACTCTGGAAGCAGAGCCATTAGGGCCACGGAACACGATAGGACACCTCACCTGTCCACCTGACATGTAATTTGTTTTTGCCGCAGAATTTATAATGTGATCTATCGCCTGCATAGAAAAGTTAAATGTCATAAATTCTACTATTGGCTTGAGGCCAGCAAATGCAGCACCTACTGCAAGCCCGGCAAAACCATGTTCGGTAATTGGAGAATCAATTACTCTATCCCCTCCAAATTCTTGAAAAAGGCCCTGAGTTACTTTATATGCGCCCTGATATTCAGCCACTTCTTCACCAATTACAAACACAGAATCATCGCGCTTCATTTCCTCTAGCATCGCATCGCGCAAAGCCTCTCTCACTGTTATCTGTGGCATGTTTACTTCTCCAATTTTTTAGCAAATTCAGCTACTCGCTTACCTAAATATTCTGCAGTGTCCCTATCGCTTTTATCTGGGCTCAGCTCTAAACTCTGATCTCCATTAACTTGAGACATAAGTCCAATCCAGCTGCCTATTCTGTTCATACGGTCGCCAGTATGCGTAGATGCAGAAACGCCTGCTGGTAGGTCTAATCCTACCCAAACCATCCCTTGTTGAAAAGCAAAAAGTGCAATTTGCATCAGAGTATTTAACTTATCGCCACTAAGAGCTGAAGATGTTGTAAATCCAGCTGCAATTTTATTGCGCCATTTTTGGTATCTATAAACTTCTGATGTGCCATCCATAAAAAGCTTCATTTGCCCCGAAACAGAACCCATATATGTAGGGCAGCCAAATATTATCGCATCACAAGCATTTAAGTATTCAAGATCCACCTCTATCGCGCAATCAAATAACTTCGCTTCACATCCCATTTGCTCAGCTCCTATTGCAACATGCTCAGCTATTACCTTGGTGCGCCCAGAGCTACTATGGTACACAACTCCTACTTTAGTCATAATTTTAATCTTATTTGTAAATTTGTATGTGAACGTTCTTCCTTAATTTTCTAAAATAAGACTTCACAGCAACATCAATTTTTTTGTCAATTATCATGCGTCTTATTTCATCTTCATCCAGTTCCTGATCTTCACTAGATATCACTTTCTTGTCCAATAACTTAAATATGCGCACACCATCTGGAAGCGGCATTAACTCTATATCTCCAACTTGAAGACGCATTAGCTTACGAGAAATATCAGGTTGAATTTGGTTAGAAGCAACCCACCCGATTTCCCCATATGATTGTGCCGTTTGAGCTTGCGAGAACTCTTTTGCTAAACTGCCAAAGCTTACGCCTTTTTTAATCTGCCCAAGTAATTTTTCCGCAAAAACTTTATTTTTTTGTACATCAGATTCCTTGTGGTATAAAAGTACAATTTCAGCAAGCTTAAGCTCTGCCGTTTCAGCAGCGCTCCTAGCTGCTCTTTCAATCCCAGCTCTGCTTTCAGCTATCTCTTTATCTACTACAGTTATATTGGGTTGTATTTGACTAGCTAGTATTTTAGACCACATTAATTGATGCTTAATCTGATTCTTTAATTCGGTTACATCAATTTCTTTGCTTTTCAAAAAGCTTGCTAGTTTATCTCTTGGTATATTATTGCGATCAGCTAGTGCTAAAAAAGCCTGATCTATCTCTTCGTCATCTACCTCTATTTCCAAACGCTGCGCTTCTTTCTTGATCAATTGTTCATCTATCAAGATATCCATCACTCTCTCTTTCACCAAATTATAAGAGCTCTTGTTATTAGGCATACCACTTGAGGCAATTATTAATTTGGATCTAGCTTTAATATCACTTTCTGTAATTGGCATACCTCCTACAGTCACCTGAATCCCATGTTCTGCAGAGTATGAAATGCTTGGTAACAGCATCATAATAAATAACAAGAAAGATACTATCTTAGACGTCATAATCCCTCTAAAAAGTTGGTATTGAAATATTAAAAATATAACTTGTCGATGGTTTCAAATCTTTTAACGTTGTATAATCTCTTTGTACACCAATTTGTAAGGAAAGACACTCATTAAAGTTTCTAATAGAAATTCCATCCGATATCATTCTAGTGCTCTTAACTTGCGGCTTTTTACCCAACTTAGTTTTAATGAAGGTATCTACCCACCATTCTCTATAAAATTTATATCCAGCATTTACCTGAATTTCTTGCCTATAAGAAGTATTACGTCTTGCTTCATCTAACATGTTTTTATTAATCATAAAGTGATATAAGCTAAAGATGTGATTGGCATCTGAATATGTGGTACCAAACTCATTTCTGTTCACAGAAAAATTTTTATTATCAAATCTGGTTCCATTGCTTATTTGTACATTTGGGTTAAGCGTTAAACTAACCTTGCTAACATAGTCAGATCTATAACCCAACATTCCACTTGCTTTATCAAAATTACGGTCTTTATCGAATCGATGAGATTGACCTAGCACTAAGCTCAAGTCATTAAAATAGCTGGATTTAATACTAGATCTAACACCATAATTAGCACGGTTGCCACTTTCCATAAGGTCATAGCCTTTGTACCTGTTAGCTGAGAATAGGTTAGAAGTAGAAATTTCAGGAGCCTGACTATCTTCATTGTCTACTATTTTTAAATTTGATTGCTTTGGGCTCATTATAAGCTGAACGATTGGGTCTATCGTAACAAAATTACCGTACATAACTTTATATAAAGGCATGTTTAATGAGGTGGTAAATTCCGGATGGAATCTACCATCGGTTCCACTTCTTTTAGCAAAAGGAGTATAATTGCTCGCTGTCTTATCTACCTTAACTGGCTTAAAATCCACGTTATAAAGATCTCCTCTAGCAGAAACTTGATTTTTCCAAATCAACCCAAACTTTGTTATATGGTTTTTATCAAGAGAGGCGATAGATACAAATCTATTATAATTCATGCCTTGCGGCCTTGAGAGATTGGTATAGTCAGCTAGTATCTCAGCTTTAGCACCTAATGCTTTCACCGTAGTGTCATACATATAAGTTGCTTGTGGAAGCGCTGCAGCAGTTGTTTTCGCACTCGTAACAGGTCGCAAATCTTGAAAAAACAAGCTCCTTACCGAGTAATACGAATTATGACTTACATTTCTAAAATGCGCATCTGTTTTGAGCAAATCCTCTTGGGTAAAGCCATATTTCTTTGTATAGGTCTTCGTGGGGTCCATAACTCTTTTAGAGTCTAAAGTAAAAACTCCAAATAAATAAGGTTTATTAAAATAATACTTGCCTGCAATATCATAGTGCCCACGATTATCTTTTTTACCAGGTACTGCTCCACCATCCTTTTTATATTTTTCAGTATGTGTTATTGAAGAAAAAATCTTATATTCACCTTGCTTAAGCTTGTGTCTAAACTCTAAATCATACAAATTCCCAACTTGAGAATTAAATTGAACACCCAAAGTTGCATCCATATTTGGAGCTATAACCTGATAGTAGGGAACACGAACTGATGTGCCAAGGATTTGAGAATTTATAACCCTTGGGATTAAAAACCCTGATTTATTCTTAGCCCCAGGTGCTGGAGTAGAAAGATACGGAGTATAAAAAATCGGAAAACCAAATGCATCTAATTTGGCATACGTATAGTATATTCTCTCTTCTTCCCTATTTAGCTCAGCCTTAGCAGAACGGAATTGCCAAAGTGGAAAGTCTGGAAAGAAATTAGCTTCGCAAACTGTACATGGAGAATAAACCATTTCGTTTAATTCCATAAGATTTTCACTCACCATTTCTGCATATCCAGCAGCAACTAAGCTATGTTTGCCAAACCTACCTTTAAAATTGGTGATTAAACCCATATCTTTTGCTCTGTTGATTCTAGCCTTATCACCAAAATAAACGCTACCATCTTCGCGAACTAGGGAGATATTCCCATGAGCATATACCTCTTCTATATCTTTATAATAGCTTATCTCGTCCGCTATTATTATTTGATTATCTTGAGTAATAACAACGTTCCCAGTACCATAGATTAAATCTTTATCCTTATCATAATAAAGCTTATCTGCTACCACATCTATTGGGCTATTGCTGTTTTTTACCTCAAAAGTAGATTTTGCAAAAGCCGGGGCAGCTAAAAGCATCAATATAAATACAAAGACAACTTTCATTAGAACCCGTTAACATAGTCTTGATACAATTTAATAACTTTTAGTACTAAGTTATTTTTAACATCAAATACACGGTCATCGATGCAATTAATAGGCATAACCTCTGTTGCTGTGCCGGTTAAAAATGCAGCATCAGCTGCTTTTAATTCTTCAAGTGTAATTTTACGTTCCACAACCTTTATTCCATTTATTCTGGCAAGTTCTATCACTGTTTGCCTAGTAATACCATCTAAAAAGCAGTCCGGAATTGGTGTGTGCAATTCTTCACCAA
Source organism: Candidatus Midichloriaceae bacterium (assembly GCA_029266655.1). GTDB lineage: Bacteria > Pseudomonadota > Alphaproteobacteria > Rickettsiales > Midichloriaceae > JAJTHY01. The sequence goes on from JAQSWL010000006.1 coordinate 53,198, forward strand.
ATACAAAGAATATATTAGAGGTAGAAGATTCGGTTATATGCCCTGCTCCATCGAGAATTACCGCATCATCAAATCCCATATTTATAGCATCGTTTTTTATTATGGTTGCAAGTGTGTATATGCAAGATGCTTTGGTAAAATAAGGTGATGCAGCAGCTGGAGGCTTCCTCCAACTGCTTAGGCATAGCTTTATCCCAACACTCCTCATTTCCTCTCGATTAGTTATAAAAGCTTTCCAGGCAGTAACAGCAACATTTGTACGGCAGCCTCGGCCATCTATTATCATATTTTCTGCCCCACGCCACACTAACGGGCGTATATAACCAGATTCTATCTCATTATATTCAACTATCTCCTTCGCCACTTTAGAAAGCTCTTGCACCGTAAAATCAAGGTTCATATGTAGAGTTTTAGCAGATATATGAAAGCGCTCAAAATGCTCCTTAAGCTTAAATGGCTTTCCGTTGTACACCTTAATACCTTCAAATGCAGAACTACCATAATTAAGTCCGTGGCACAAAATATGGGTTTTGGCGTCTTGCCATTCAACATATTCGCCGTTTAACCAAATTTTTCCTATACGTTTATCAAATGGAATTATATTATTCACACTCTCTCCTTAAATGTGTTATACTCCGTGTTTTGAGAGTATATTAAAAACTTTTTGTTCAGAACTTCATGGCAACAGAATACTTAAAAACCTTACCAAAAACTAGTGAACTTATCAGAATTTATAATTTAGAAACTAATAAAAAACTAGGGCAAAATTTTTTACTTGATGATTCTATAACAGATCAAATACTAAATCATTTACCAAATCTTTCTGATAAAACAATCTTAGAAGTTGGCCCTGGACCAGGTGGCTTAACTCGATCCATTCTTTTTAAAGAACCAAAAAAGTTATACGCAGTTGAGTACGATCATAATTGCATACCCATTTTGCAATTAATTGAAAAGGAAACTGATGGCGTTTTAAAGGTTATTCAAGCAGATGCATTAACTTTTGATGAAGCAACCATAGAAGGCAAAATTTCTATAATAGCAAACCTCCCATATAACATAGGGAGCAGCTTAGTATTAAAATGGCTCGCTAATATAGACAAGTTCGAATTCATTGCAGTTATGCTCCAAAAAGAAGTTGCAGAACGTATTTGCGCTGAGCCCTCTACAAAATCTTATGGCAGGCTATCCATAGCAGCACAAAGCGTGGCTGACGTTGATATTATGCTTGAAGTAGACCCTCATCATTTTTACCCACCGCCAAAGGTAACCTCAACTGTGGTAAGGTTAATACCTAAAAAAGATCGCATTCCTTTAGATAGCAAAATCTTGGAAAAAGTGACTGCAGCGGCTTTTGGGTTAAAACGCAAAAAGATTAAAACTTCCATGAAAAGTATTATCTCAGCTGAAGATTTAGCGCTATTAAATATCGATTCCAATAAACGTGCGGAAGATTTAGCAGTGGCAGAGTACATAAAGATTACGCAATTTTTAATGGCCCGCAAATGAGCTACCCGATATTTTCACTTAAAAGCGCCGATTTAAGCTTTGGCGGCAAAAATATTTTAGAAAATGTTGATATCGATATTTACGAAGGTGATAGGATTTGCTTAGTGGGTAAAAATGGCGAAGGAAAATCCACATTAATGAAGCTAATTCATGATGAACTTCAGCTAGACTCTGGCGAGCGTTGGATTTTACCGGGCACTAAAATAGGATATTTGCCACAGCAATTCTTTGAAAACTTCAAAAGCAATATAGAAGAATTTCTGCTCTCCGGATTCACCAGCGAAGAACGTGAGCTTAAACGTTATTTAGTAAACGTGATAACTGAGCCACTACAAATTGACAAGAGCCGCTATTTGAATGAGCTTTCTGGCGGGCAGTTACGCCGTGTATTTTTGGCTAAATCACTAATTCAAGAACCCGATCTGCTTTTATTAGATGAGCCAACCAACCATTTGGATATAAAAACCATAGAGTGGCTAGAGGATTATCTTAAAACTTATAAAGGCGCCGTTATTTGCATAAGCCATGATCGCAGCTTTTTACGCAATATTTCTAATAAAACTTTTTGGTTAGAACGAGGTAATATAAAAACCTTAAACAAGGGATATGATCATTTCGACGATTGGTCCATTCAGGTTTATGAACAGCAGCAGCGTGAGCTAGTAAAACTTTCTAAAAAACTTGCCAAAGAAGAAGATTGGAAGCATAGAGGCGTAACTGCACGCAGAAAAAGAAACCAGCGAAGGCTTGCGGAGCTACATGAACTAAGGGACCGGCTACGCGAAGAAAAGGCTGCCATGAAAGAAGCGCGTACAGAAATTGAATATACTCAATCCTCCTCTTTTACGAAGTCTAAAATTGTTATGGGAATTGAGAATCTATCATATCAAATTGATGGCAAAGTTATTATCAAAGACCTGAACCTTGTGCTAGCTAAGGGTGACAAACTTGGGCTTGTAGGCCCTAATGGTTCTGGCAAGACCACTTTGCTCAACATAATAACGGGGGTCCTAGAACCAAATACAGGGCGGGCTAAGCTTGGCAAAAATATTGCAATAACTTATTATGATCAAAAAAGAAGCGATTTAGATCCAGACGAAACAGTTTGGTCTACTATGTGCGGTGGCGGAAGTGATTACATCCAAGCGGGAGAAAAACTTGTACATGTGATTTCTTACCTTAAAAATTTCATGTTTGACCCTAAAATATTACGCAATAAAATTAGCACCTTATCTGGCGGCCAGGCAAATAGGCTTATGCTCGCCAAAACATTGGCTAACCCAGAATCACTCCTAATTCTTGATGAACCAACTAATGACCTGGATATGGACACGCTGGATATGATTCAAGAGATTCTTTCCGATTATCAAGGGACACTAATCGTGGTAAGCCATGATCGTGACTTCCTCGATCGTATAGTAACCAAAAGCTTAATTTTAGATGGCCTAGGCAATGCAGAAGAATACTACGGAAGCTATCTGGAATACACCAATATACTCAACAAAAAGGCTGAAAAGCCTACTAAACAAAGTAAAAAGCCTGAGGCTATTGCTGCCCCAGTTAAACAGCAGAAAGTTAGCTTTAGAATCAAGCATGAACTTGAGACCATACCTAAGCTGATTGATTCATTAGAATCGGAAATAGCCTTAATTGAAGAAGAGCTATCTGACCCTAATTTATATAGCAGTAATCAAGAAAAGTTTTTAGATCTCAGCCAAAAGGTGAAGAACAAAAAAGCAGAGCTGGAATACCTCTGGACCCGCTGGGCAGAGATAGAGGAATTTTATTGAAAATGCATTTAATACTAAATCTCAAAATAAATAGAGATAGTAATGCCAGATTTTGGCAAAGTGCGAGGGAAAAAGCAGTTGAATATTTTTTACATATTCATCAATTTTTTACCAAGCAAATTTGGCAAAAGATGAGCTTTAATGCTCTATTTATTTTGAGATTTAGTATAAGCTGCGACGCTCCAATTTTTCAAATTAACGGAATATCCTATTTACCTAACTCATATTTTACTTTATATTCTCCCATAAAATGAAAGATTTTATGAGAGGTAAAATCATCAAAGAAAGCGCCTCATCACAGATTCCTAATAAACCCCTTCGCAAACTCGCTTCTGGTAGCGAAGTGCAAGGAGTATACGGAACAGAAGACCGGAGTGTATTAAATATACATGAGGATCTGAGCACCGGAGCGACGCAGCAATTAGCAGCAGAAGTAGAGTTTCAAAAAGGGTTTAGCGGGTGGATTATATTAGACAAACCTCTATCAATTTCCTCCGCTACTGCGCTTAATAAAATTAAACGAACCTTGCTTTTGCCAAAATCCTGCAAGATTGGGCACGCCGGCACGCTAGACCCTATGGCGTCTGGCGTTTTAGTAGTGGCATTAGGCGAAGCTACCAAGGCAATTAAATTCGCAATGTCTTCATGTAAGAGCTACAATTTCACCATAACGTGGGGCGAAAACAGAGACACAATAGATGTAGAAGGGTCTGTAACTGAAAGGAACGATAAGCGCCCTGCCCTTAATGATATTAAAGCTATGCTTGCTGAATTTGTGCCAACATATATGCAAACCCCGCCGCAATATTCAGCCGTTAAAGTTGCAGGAAAACGCGCATATGATTTAGCAAGGTCTGGGAAAGAATTTGAACTACAACCAAAACCAGTTTCGCTCACAAAAGCTGAGGTTATAGAGCATAACAAAGATAGCACAACCATCTCAATTGACTGTGGCAAAGGTTTTTATGTAAGATCATTGGCTTTCGACCTCGCCTCGAAACTTGGAGTGCTAGGCTATGTTTCACACCTACGAAGAACCCGCATTGGTAAATTTACAGAGAGCGATGCGATTTCACTGGAAAGTTTGGAAAAATTGATGCATAATGATTCCACTTGTAATTGGAATAATTTAATTATGCCAATTACTGCTGTGCTGGACGACATCTTAGTGCAGCAGGTATCTGAGCTAGATGCTTCTCGTCTTAAATTTGGTCAAAAAATACGGATCAATTCTGAAGATACAAGTGAGGAGGTAGTTGCAGTTTGTGAAAACATTCCTGTTGCTATCTGCTCATTAGAGGCTGGCGTTTTGATACCAAGGAGAATTTTTAACCTATAAATTATACGGAGTTGTTGATGTCGATTACTGTTGAAAAAAAGCAAGACTTAATTAAAGATTTTGCATTAGGCAAAGCTGACACTGGGTCAGTTGATGTACAATGTGCTATCTTAACTGAAAGAGTTAAAAATTTAACTGCACACTTGAGTTTTAATAAAAAGGATACTCAAGCTAAGCGTGGATTAATCTTCTTGGTTAATCAAAGAAGAAAACTCCTTAGATATCTTGAACGCAAAGATGCTCAAAGATACAAGGACCTAATTAAAAAATTAGGAATTAGAAAGTAATTAATAATTACTTTAGATCACTTAGCAGGCCCTCAAAAACTTGGGGGCTGCTTTATTTATAAATGGATAGATATATAAATGTTTAAAATTATTAAAAAAGAAATTCAATTTGGCGCCCATACATTAAAATTAGAAACCGGGAAAATGGCTCGCCAAGCGAGTTCTGTAGTTGTTCAAATGGGCAACACTGTAATTCTTTGTGCAGCCGTTGCTGCAAAGCAAGTGAAACCGGGCATGAACTTCTTCCCTCTTACAATCAATTATCAAGAAAAATATTACGCAGCTGGCAAGTTTCCTGGTGGATTCTTCAAGCGCGAGAATAGACCAAGTGAACGCGAAGTGTTGACATCTAGGCTTATTGATCGCCCTATTCGCCCACTTTTCCCTGAAGGATTTTATAACGAAGTACAAGTTACTTGCACATTACTTTCCTACGACCAAAACCATCAGCCTGATGTATTGGCTGCAATTGGTGCCTCTGCAGCACTTGCGATTTCTGGTGCTCCTTTTAATGGCCCGATCGCTGCTGCAAGAATAGGTTACAAAGATGGAGAATTTTTACTAAACCCATCTGCTGCTGAACTTGCAGAAGGCAGCTTGCTAGATCTTATTGTTGCAGGAACTAAAGATGCGGTTCTCATGGTTGAATCTGAAGCTAAAGAGCTTACAGAAGAAACAATGTTAGAAGCCGTAATGTTTGGGCATCGCGCATTCCAAGATGTTATTAAAGCTGTGGAAGAATTAGTTGAAGAAGTTGGTAATGCTCCTTGGGAATTAGAATTACCTGATAATTCCGCTTTAATTGCTCGCATAGAAAAATTAGTTGGCAAGGATATCATTGCTGCTTACAAATTTACTGATAAAAAATCAAGATATACCAAACTTGATGAACTTAGAAATATTGTAGCAGCCGAACTTATCGAAAAAGAAGAAATGGATGAAAACACAGTTTTCTCCTGCTTCAAAGAGCTGCGAAGCAATGTAGTGCGCAAACTTGCACTTAAAGAAAAACGTAGGATTGATGGACGTGGGTTAGACAATATCAGGCCAATTTTGGCTGAGATTGATGTTCTTCCTTCTCCACATGGATCTGCACTATTTACCAGAGGCGAAACTCAAGCATTAGTTGTGACCACACTTGGTACTGGCGAAGATGAACAAATGGTTGATGATATCGAAAGCGTACGCAAAGATAGATTTACCCTACATTACAACTTCCCATCATATTCTGTTGGGGAAACTGGTAGAAATGGCGCTCCTGGTAGAAGAGAAATTGGCCATGGTAAACTTGCATTTAGAGCGCTTAATGCTCTAATTCCATCTAAAGAAGCTTTCCCTTATACAATTAGGGTTGTTTCTGAAACTCTTGAATCTAACGGCTCTTCTTCAATGGCTGCTGTTTGTGGAGGATCTCTATCTCTTATGGCTGCTGGCGTTCCACTTCCATCTCCAGTTGCAGGTATTGCGATGGGTTTGATTAAAGAAGGTGACAACTTTGTTGTACTTTCTGACATCATGGGGGATGAAGATCACTTAGGCGATATGGACTTCAAAGTTGCTGGTACTGAAAAAGGTATTACTGCTTTACAAATGGATATAAAGATTGAAGGCATTACTGAAGAAATAATGCAGCAAGCTTTATCTCAAGCAAAAGTAGGAAGAACGCATATACTTGGTTGCATGGCGGAAGCTTTAACTGCATCGCGCAGCGATATTGCCTCTACTGCTCCACAAATAAAATCTTTCAAAATTCCTAAGGAGAAGATTGGTGAGCTTATAGGACCTGGCGGTAAGATGATCAAGAGCATTATCGAGAGAACTAATGTTAAAATTGATATTGCCGATGATGGAACAGTAAACGTTGCTTCAGTTTCTGGCGAAGACATGGCTGCAGCTCTTGAGATAATCAATGATATTATCGCCGTTCCAGAAATAGGCGCCATCTACAACGGTAAGGTAGTTAAGGTAACTGACTTTGGAGCTTTTGTTGCCATCATGAAAAACTGTGAAGGTTTGGTGCACGTAAGCGAAATGTCGGTTAAACAAGTTAAACACCCGCGTGATTTTGTATCCGAGCATCAACAAGTAGTTGTTAAGGTTTTGGATATTGATAAAACTGGACGTGTGAAGCTAAGTATGAAAGCCGCTGTAGTTTCCACTGATGCTGACGAAGCAACATCAGAAACTACATCTGAAGGTGGTGACGCGGAAAAGCAAGAACCTGCTAAGAAGCATCATAAACACAACAGCCCAAGGGCAGAGCGTGAAGCAAATGCTCCAAAAGCTGAACGTGAAGAAGTAGCATCTACAGAAGGTGAACGCAAAGGCTCTGGCAAACGCAAGTTTAAAAAGTCTAGTTCTAACAATAGCAATGACTTTGAGGATAGAGGCAATAAGCCACAAGCGAGCGAAACTAAAGGCGAAAAAAAGCTTAGATTTTTCTAAGCTTTAATTTGAAAAATTTATGGGCGTGGTTACAGATCTCTGTTACCGCGCCCTTTTTTATGGTGGCCATGGTAAAACTGTGATTATAGCCAAAGTGGTATAAAAAAGGCATATTAGGCAGTGTTAACAAACCCTTTTAAAAAGGAATAAGATATGGTAAAGTGTGGGAAAAAGGTATTTATGACCCATAGACTGTACCCAATAACAGAA
>JAQSWL010000058.1 GCA_029266655.1 Candidatus Midichloriaceae bacterium
TTAGATCAACTTGATCAAAGAGGTAGCGGTGGTTATCAATAACAACTGTATCAATCAATCCATGATAGATCTCACGTAAAAAATCAATAGTCAAGAATGCACTCCAAAATATTTTACCAATATCTGGAATATATTCCAAGTCCATTGAGTTGTAAAGTTAAATGTTAATTGATAATTATGTCTTGTGAGGTGTTTGCCAATAAATCATGTATTAATGACAACGTTAAAATAAGTAGCTTAACTCCTGCCGCAAGCTACTCCCAAAAACGTTCGTTTTTGATTCTAGTTTTGCCTAAGAGTAAAAATCACCTCTTTTTAGTAAAAAGCGCTCTTTAAACTTATCTCATTATCATAGTATTATAATCTCTCTTTTTATTAGACTTATAAGACTACTTAGTAATATGTTGCTTTCATGTATTGTGATAATATGTTATATTAAGTAATAAATATAGATATTGGCAATATACTATGAATGATTTAAGAACACATATTGACACACAAGGTAAGGTTTTAATTCCTGCAAGACTTCGCAAGATAATGAAATTTAAACCATATGACACATTAATACTTAGGTACATTAATGAGCAATTGGTAATACTTAAACAAACCGATGTGATTCAACAAATCCAAGCAGATTTTAAAAGCCGGTCAGATTCTTCAAAATCTGCAGTTGATGAATTTTTGGAGATGCGCCAATCAGAGAGAGATTTAGAAAAGGTGAGGGATAATGACACAGTATAGAAAAGTAATACTGGATGCTTCTGCACTCATTGCCTTGATGAATGGTGAAGCAGGATGGGCGATGGTGGAAGAGATACTAGACAATTCCATAATGTCCGCTGTCAATGCCTCAGAAGTAGCTAAGTTCTTAATTGACCGTAGAGGCTATAGCCAGCAAGAAGCGCAAGATGTAATAGAGAAGTTGGTAAGTAATATTATGGCTTTCAGTGGTGAGCAGGCATATGTCGCAGCAAGTCTATACGCTGAGACCAAGTCATTTGGCTTATCAATGGGAGACAGAGCGTGTTTAGCGCTTTCCAAGGTAACTGGCTATCCTATCTACACCGCAGATAAAATCTGGGATAGGATGCAGTTGTTAGATATTAATATGCAGCTAATAAAGTGCAAAAATAGCGCCAATGCCTTTTAAAACAGTTAGATTTAGAGATTTTTAGTTTTTTTTGGAAGAAATATTGCTATCATCGCCATCATATAGTATGTGGGTATTTCTTATGAGGGATGATAAGTATTTAGATTCTTGGTATGGAGAAGAGCATATCTTAAAGGTATGGAATAAATATATACAAAATGGCATAGATGGGGAAAAATTACGCTATGATGTTTTAGGTGTAGGATGCATATATGCGGATTCACTATTTTATCAAGATATAGAGAAAAAAATGCGCTTGGAGTACCCCGCCGGCATAATCATCTGCAAAGATACTGGAAAATTGTGGGCAAATAAAAAATACCAAAGTGTATCTATATGTGGGCCTGTTGATTATGTATCTAAAGCATCTCTTTTGGGTGGATATGATGCTATAACATATTATATTAAAATAGCTTTACAGCAAATTCGTGACTGGAATTTTGCTAAGAAAAATGAAGATAAAATCAAAAGCCATATAATTGTCTTTCCTTACCATATTACGGCTGTCCATTGGTGCTTAGGGACTTTAGAACTTAAATTTTCTAAATCAAAGATGGTATATGCTTCAATATCCATAACCAATCCTTTGCCTAGTCATGGTGGCTCATCAATCTCAGAAAAAGTACTTGAGGAGCTGAGCAAATTAATAAAAGATATTTTTGAATTTCCTCCTGAATTTGTATCAATAGTAAAGGATCTCGAATCCAAAACGCAACAGTGTGACAATACTTCTTGTGGAGCTATAAGTGCTGAGAATGGCAAAGATGCTATTGAAGGGATAGTAGACAGGAAAAATAAAACATATAATGCTGAAAGCATTAAGCAGATTCGCGAACAGCATGCTGAATTTGGAGATGAACAAGAAGCCTTGAAATTTAAAGAGACCCTAACTCAAGATGTTGGTAACTCTAAGGATGAGTTGCTAAAAACAACTAGCGTAGAAATAATAGAAATAACTGATGCTTTAGAGCAAGCTCTCAGTGGTGTAGAGGAAATAAAGAAAAAGCTCAAAGATGCATCGTTAGATAACATTAAAAAAGCCCAAATCATAAGGGATTGGGCGCAGGATAATAAAGATGCATTTAGGAAAACTAAAGTTTTAGAAACAAATTTACTCGATTACTTATTTACTGAAGCAGATGAAGGTTTAAAGTTTAAAGATAATACAGTAGATATTTTAGGGCTAATTTTTACTCAAAAGCAAAAACCTCAATTTGGCTTGAAACAACTTTGTAAGAGGAACAACTTTTTTCTTATAGAAGAGGATACCCTAAAGGAGCATATTAATAAGGCCAAAGTAATTTACCTGATAATTAATACATTGCAGAAAATGTTGACTTTTGGAACTGTTGAGGAGATCAATCAGGCGATAAATGAAATAAATGTAAAAGTTTATTTGCCTAGTATTGAGAATATTTCCTCGAATGATGAAATTCAAGGCAAAATAAAGCAGTTATTAAAATTAGCTTTAATCGAATGGTTAGATATACCATATGTTTGTGGTATGGAATATATTGCCGATACAGGAAGAGTGAGTGGAAATGGGTTCCCTTATTATTCATCTCTTGGGATAACAAATTTATTAAAAAATATTGACCATGAAGATTGGGAAAAAATTAAGAAAATTATCCCAGTATTAAACAATAGCTTTTCAACTATTTATAAAGCAATTGATCACTATGCCTCTAAAGAAGAATGCCTGAAAGCTGGGAAAATTACAAATTTAAAAGATGAGAGAGCGAGGATTGAAGAAGAGAAATGGAAAAATTATAGAAAAGCATTAGCACCAAGTTACTCGAGGGAAGAAATAGAACTTTTGCTCTCAGCAAAAGTGGAAGCAGAAAAAAAAGTTAAAGAGATTAGGAAGCTGTTGCACCATAAATATTATCTTGAGAATCAAGAAGGTTTTAGCTTAGATCACTTTATATCTTATAGTAAAAAAATTTTGGAGGAGTCTTTGAATAAAAAAGACGCCATAAAGATAATTCTTTCTTTTATATGTCAGGAACGCAGTATTAGAAGTAGCCAATATTATTTAGAAGTAGAATTAAGAGAATTTGGCAAGAAGTTTTCAGAAAAGGATTATAGTCAAGAAATTAAAAGGTATTTGAAGACAGCAATAAATAAATTTTTGAAAGATGACCTTAAGATACCTTTTGAAAGTGAATCGGCTCTTAAACAAAAATATTTTCAATTAAAAAGAGAGAATGATCCAGCGAAGAGAAAGCAACGAGAAGCCGAAATTAGTGAGATTAAAAAACAATTATGTTACATCTTTTATCTTAATAATGAAAAAGAGTTTAGCTTAGAAAGTTTAGTAAATCATGTTAGCGACCTTATAAAACTTAAGGTAGATATGGAATATGCATTAAAGGTTATTTTAGAGTTCAAAGCCCTTCATGTCATGAGTGTATCTACTGCAACTGACCAGTTAAAATCTGCTTTAAAATCTGCTGAAATTTTATTGCCAGATAATATTGATTCAATAATAGATTATATAGCTGATGAAATACTAGATTCATCTCCTGATGCTAAAATAAGTTTAGCAGAAGATTTAGAAGATGCAGAAGCTTTAATGCAGGAGTTTTCGGAAATAAAAGAGAAGATACAAGATTTAGATGCAATGATAAAAATAGCGAAATCTAGTCTTTCGGTAGAGGAGCTAAAGAAAAAAATTGAAGAACAAGCAATTAAACAAGCAGAGTTTGAAGAAAAGCAAAATGGATTAAAGGGAGTAAGGTTTGGAAGAGAAATAAATGATTTGAAAAATATGGTTGGAACCATAAAAATGATTGGTCAAGAACTTAAAAAAGATTTTGAATCAGCAAAAACTGAGGAGGAAAAGCAGAAGTTAATAAGTCAAGCTAAAGAAGAGAAGCAAAAAGTATTTGGTCAAATATCAGTTAATAAAAAACCAGTTTTTGAAAGTATTGAAAAGCTTGAAGCTCATATTAAGGAAGTTGATCAAGTGCATAAGGAATTGGAAAGAATAAATAACCAATTAGACATCATAGATAAGCAAAAGCACGAGAGACAAGAAGTAGAGCTAAAGTTAAAAGAAACGGTAGAAGAACTTGCAAAAGGTTCTGATCACATTACTTATGATGATAAACTTGCTTATGCTAAAAAATTGGTTATGGGGCAGTTGCAAAAAGCAAAAGAAGATTTGCCAAAGTTTACTTTAGAAGCTTGGATCTTAAGAGAATATCAAATTGATTTTGAAATAAAGAACATAGAGAATATTCTTAAGTTTTATTTGTATCAGTTAAATTATGCTCAAACTAATATTCAAAAAGTAGGTGCTATATGTGATTTTGTTGATTGGTACATTGATAGATGTAGTAAAGAAATGCAATCAGCTGTGGAGAGTATATTGTAACAACAAAGTGCATCAAAGACCTTAGAGGCTTTAGACATAGAGTTGTGCATTCTTTGGATAGTATACAAAAAGCTCAAGATACTTTTAATACTGAAACTATTGGATTCATTACAAGAATGCAGGGCTATGTCATTTCTGAGGTTGAAGGCTTACTTAGTAATGTGGAGGGATTGAAGTCAATCCTTCGCAATGAAGATGATGAAATTAGAATTTGCTTAGAAGTTAAGAGAACGCACAAACTTATTTTCAATGATATTGATAGATACTTGCCATGTTTACGTACAGGCGGGGGTAGAGAAGAACTCTCAATAGGTGAGCAAATAGAAGAATATTTAGGTTATTTAACAAATGGAAAAAAATTCTGGAAATTCTTAAATTGAAGAAAGATGATTTAAATACAGTAATTAAAGTACTTTCTCAAGGAGATGCAATGAACAATCCCCAGGATACAAAAGTGCGCCTTGAATATACAGCTTTCCTAAATGCTTTGGGAGAAACAATAGGATGCCTACAAAGATATGATAGATTCCCATGCGTAAAAAAGTTAGACTGTGAAGTAATAGATGAAAAATTTAATGACTTAGAGCTCTTTGTGCCAGATATTAGAGAGTTTCGCAATACCAGAACACACAATGGGCATTTTCCTGAGGCGAGATGCAGGAGAATAATAGAAGCTATTAAAAATAAAGATATAATAAAGCAAATGGATGAATTCTCTGAAATACTTAAATTAAAATGGAAAGAGTTAAATTTATTGAATTCTGATGAGTTTGACACTATTATACAATCATCAAAAGTGCCACAATTGGATAAAGATAAAAACGCCCAATGCAATTTATGGTGAAGTAGATATGAAGCATAACATAGAGCTTGTTGCACAGCATACCAAGGAAATAGCAAATATTTTAGCCAGATATGACCTGACTAAGGCTGTCTTTTGTTTTGATGAATTTTTTGTCAATATTTATTGCGAGCTTAAGGAGTATTCAAAACAGAATAGCTTGTCTAAAGATATTACAAAAATGTTTTTCAATAGATATAATGAGGTGTTCCCTTTGAAAGAAGTAGCCCCTACACATATTAGTGGGCAAAAACTCACTTTGCCTAAAGGAGAAAAGTTAGTAGTGAAGGTTAAGCCATGGATATCACCATCAGTAATTAAGCAATGCAATACAGGACCAACTAATGAGATGCGAGTTATAACCAAAAAGCTTGCTATATTCTTACAAGAATATCTTAATATTACTACAGAGAGGATTTCCAAATCTCCTAACTTGGTTTATGGTTTAACAGCTAGTTATTGGTATACTTTAATGGTTTTTGCCTATAGGCAATACTTTAATTTACCATATAAAGTGATAGCAAATCATCTTGATACTTATTGTGATTACCAGATGATGCAGGATTTGAATCAAACGGGTTTAGCCACGGTTACCGAAAAAGAAGATGAATATTATATAAATTTTGATCAAGATATAGAACAAGAGTTTTTTGCTGCGTTGTTTTTGCTTAAAGGCATGCTTTACAGGAGTGGTGAAAACTTGGAAGAGATAAAATGTACTATGCAAGAAGCAAGGTTTAAACCTAAGTATAGACCTGTTTTTACTACACTGGCTAAACTAAGCCTTACAGGAAACCCATTAATTCAAGGTTGGGATGGTGCAAATACTAACCAGGTGCTAAGCTATGGGAGATCATGTTTGCCAAAGGTGGCGACATATTAGGTAGTGCAGAAATTAAATTGTTCCGTGATTGCATAGGTAATTTAACTGCTGAGCAGAGGCAAGATCTAAAATACATGCTTACAGAAAATAATTTGTTCTCTGAAGAGATGTTAGAAATGCTAGAAGCTGATTATAAGCCTAGAGAAACTTATAAACTTAGAGAATTTGAAGTAGAGTATGAACAAGTAGAACGAATGGGAAATGTTGGGGAATTAAAGGAAAGGCTTAAGAATGGAAACCAAGTTCTTATTGTAGTTTTTAGAGCTTTAAAAGAAAATATTTCTGCTACTAATATAGCAAACCTTATGGAAGATATTATAACTGATGCTCCACAGTGGTGGGATTGTAATGGGGGCATCCATGCAATATCTCTTTTAGGTAATGCTTTTAACGAAAAATTTGCTGATTATTATATAAAAAGGCTAGATACATGGCGCAATAACCTACCTATCGTTCAAGATGCAATAATTAGGCTTTTATCTAATAAAGACCTTGATCAGGATAATTATTTAAGGTGCCTTAAAGTTGCCAAGAAAATTTTCGAAATGGATACGAGAAATCACTATTCTCAAGATATTGTAGATATATTACAAGCTTCTTCCCCAAAAGCTTTAAAAGTGCTTGCAGGAAGCATAAATAATTGCTTTTCACTTACAGCATTAGAAAAAGATCTTTTTGATATGGTGAAAAACAAACAGCTAAGCCATCCTAGAGTTTTTGATGTTGCGACTGAAAGATTATTTTTGGTCTTCCATTTAGCTCATGCATTTGAATGTGCGGTAATATTTAATATGGAAAAAGATAAAGTCATAATATATTGCAACGAAGATGTTGAAATAAAAGTAGATAAGTCGGTTCGAGATATATTTAGTAAATTTATTGAAAGTGCAGTTAATAAATTGAAGCAATGGAAAGAAAAAGGCAATCGGGGCTCGTTGTGTGCGGTTAGCTTCTCCTGTAAATTTTATGAAAAAATAAAAGCTTATGAAACTGCAATAGCCCGCTTAAGTTATAAAGGGGATCATATTGACGACATATATGATCTTATAACTTACTACAAATGGGATCAGAAGTTTGATTATTGGGCTATTAATTGCGGTATTGATATAGTTGGGTATTTAGGCCAATATTTCAATCAGGATCTGGCCAATAGGCTTGTTCAAAGAGCTAAAATGTGGCCGGATAACTGTTCTGCAGCTATACATAGCTTGCATAGAATATATGAAATATTATCTCAAGTTAGTTATCAGGATAATGAAAGCTATAAGAGTGCTATTATAGCATATAATAATTGCATAGAAGAAATAAAAGAAAGTAAATATTTCGTGGAGGATACAGAGAAATTGCAGGCAATATCAATTTAAAAGTATTGCTAAATGCAATAACACTTTATAGCTATTTTACCTCTGCTTGCACTGAATCTTTTTTCGCCTGTTGCTCTAACTAAGCTTGTATATATACGCTTAAAATATCTAAACTACACCTTAAACCCTAGGCCTTGTAATGACTTAATAAATGTTGTAATATTAGCTAGCATACACAAAGTAATAATTTAGAAGCTTAAAAATGCTAATATCAAACTAATAAGGTAATATGCTAGTAGGGTATGCAAGAGTTTCAACTACTGACCAAAGTCTAGATCTCCAGATCGATGCTTTGCGTGCAGCTGGGTGCGAGAAGATCTTTGCTGAAAAGATCACTGGCGCAACCTCAGATCGTACCGAGCTCAAGAATATGAAGGAGTTTATCAGAGATGGCCATGACACAGTCGTGGTTTACAAATTAGATCGGTTAGGTAGGTCTTTGAAAAACCTGATAGATGAAGTACAAAGCTTTGAGAAGCGGAAAATTGGATTTCGGTCACTGCAAGAAAATATTGATACTACAACTTCCGGTGGTAGACTATTCTTTCATGTGTTTGCAGCCTTGGCGGAATTTGAGCGGGATATCATCAGAGAGCGAACTAATGCTGGTTTAAAGGCAGCAAGGGCTAGAGGAAGACTTGGGGGGAGGCCAAAGAAGCTAACAGAAACTCAAGTTCAGCTATTGCGCAAATTATATGCAGATAAAAGCAATGAGATCTCAGAAATCTGCAAGATGTTTAAAATTGGTAAAGCAACATTATTTAGATTAGTAAAAATTAAATATTAGGAAAAATGCGATATAATAATATAGAAGTAATTGGGGACAGCACACTACAAAAAATGCTATGGCAGGCGGCGAGTGAAGAAGTTGATCAAATGGATTTAGACTACCTCACTTGGAAAGAAAGAGAAGAGCTGATAGCGCTTAAGGCCATTAAGCTATTAAAAGCTAAAATGAAGCACTTAAAAGAACTATATGGCTAAATGGATTTATAAGAGCAAGCACAGATATTATATTATCAGGCTTGAGCGAAATCTATTTAATGAATGGTGTATTTTGAAAAGCTGGGGTGGTATCTACAATAAACTCGGCGGCTATAAGCTTGATGTTTGTGTTGATGATTTTGATATAATACAATTTTAAAACAAATTTAGTACTATAAAAGGTTATTTATTCATGAGCGCAGAAAATGAATTGTATATTTACCAATCTGAGGATGGGGAGGTCGTTGTTGATGTTCGGTTGAAGCAGGAAACGCTTTGGTTATCATTGAATCAAATATCTAAATTATTTGGTCGGGATAAATCGGTTATATCAAAACATCTTAAACGCATTTTTGAACAAGAGGAATTGGAACGAGATGAAACTGTTGCATTTTTTGCAACAGTTCAAAAGGAAGGTACTAAGACAGTTGAGAGGCAAGTGGAGCACTTTAATCTAGATGCCATTCTTTCAGTAGGATATCGGGTGAACTCTAAGCAAGGTATAAGGTTTAGAAAATGGGCTTCTAATGTACTGGGTGAGTATCTGGCTAAAGGATATTCGATCAACAATAAAAAACTCACCCAGAACAAAGCTCAAGAAATAATTGCTGCTATCAACATTATGTCCAACTCTCTTCTTAACCAAGAATTAGTGAGTGATATGGGGCGTGGTATTGTTGAGATGATTCAGGAATATGCAAAAACCTGGGCTATTTTGCTTGAATATGACGAAGATAGGTTAAATGAATTAGAGGGAGGAAATAGTACCTCATTATCAGACTGGGATTACTTAGAAGCATTAAGCTTAGTGCAATCTTTTAAAGACGAGCTGATTAAAAGGGGGGAAGCCTCAAATCTTTTTGGAATAGAACGTGGTGATATGTTAAATCTATTTTATTAAATATATCACAGACTTTTGATTCAGTACCATTGTACAAAACAAACTCCGAAAGAGCTGCTTACACATTGTACTATATTATCAAGAACCACCCATTTGTGGACGGCAACAAACGGATTGCTTGTTTATTATTTATATATTTTCTTAGAAAAACGAAAATTAAGACTTCAGACATAAACCCAAATACTTTAACTACGATTGCACTATTGGTTGCTGAGAGTAACCCAAGTAATAAGGATGTTATGATAAAATTAATTAACAGGCTGCTCAGCAACTAACTTATACCATAAACCCATAAGCTTTTTTATAAAGTTAAATTCAATATAATTTGAATTTTCAAATCAAAATTATTGAGTTTTAGGTATTTTTACAAAATTTATAAAAATATATTGACTGATGATTCTTTAAAGTTGTATCAATTACTTATGCCTACAATCTTAGGTGGTATGTTTTTAATATACATGAGTTGCTATGCGAGAGAATTCATCGGGAAACCAGATACAGGAAAAACTAATAGCTTCTTATCGAGCTAGGCGTTTTTTACCTAAGCTTTTAGATGATGATAATCTGCCACTGCAAGAGATAGAAGCCACTTATGTTAATCTCATGTTGATTAAAAAAGAAGATGAGAAGCAGAAAGACAAGGGAGTAAAGCGCGAAGAAAAGCCATATGGCTCATACGAAGATATCAATGCTAATAAGACATCTATAGATCTAGATGCAATTTTTGATGAGAGTAATAAAATACTGATATATGGACGTGCGGGGATAGGCAAGACAACTCTATGTAACTATATAAGCTATAAATGGGCAAAAGAAGAACAGGGGTTATGGCAAGATAAGTTTGATTATGTGTTTTGGCTGCCTTTGAGGAGATTAAATGATAAATGGAAAAAGGTTTATCCTACTAAAGTTGGAGATTATTCATTAGAATGCTTTATAAAAATTTACTGCTTAGATCAAGAT
>JAQSWL010000059.1 GCA_029266655.1 Candidatus Midichloriaceae bacterium
GCGTAAGCTGCTCCCGCGCTTGCCCCGGTAGCGCCAGTCCTTTCTTTGTGCTTTGCTTTTTATTAGTTAAATTTATTAATTTACTAGATATGGATGGACCATCGGTTGTTACGCTTACAGCACTTTCAACAGTTATGCTTCGGCCCCATGGCGCTTCATTACATATAATATATAATAATTATTTGATATTATAATGCAAATATTTTAAAAACCAATCATTAATTCGTCTTTCCATTAAAAATCCATTAGAAAGCCACGAGGTAAATATAGCTAAAGCGTTATAAAAAAGGCATATTAATTTGGATCAATCTAAGATTTGTATACATGAGGTAAAACCCTTTAGAAGACTTGCGATGCCTGACGTTGCTTGCGCGCCGTCACCCCAAACGGCGCCGCAATTCTTTATAGAATATCTATGCCTTTTTTAACCGCCTTAGCTATAGAAACTAAAATTCAAGTTGCTGTATGTAAGAATAATTTACATCAACTGCATATTTTTGGCGAGCATCAGTCAATATTTGCGACATCAAATCATTAGCCGCGCTTTGCATAAGCTCCATGCTCACATATGGCTTCTTCTCTGTTAACTGAGACAAGTCAGCATTTATTACATCAGATATTTGTGCCACTATATAATCGCCTTTCTCATCTCTTACAGGGTGGGTGTACCCATTTACTCCAAGAGAAAAAACCTCTTTCAAAAATTCCATAGGTAGCTTTTTGCTAGTTTCTGAGAACATAGATATATTTACTACTTTGGCAGGATTCAGTCCAAACTTGCTAATTACTTCCTCCATCTTCTTGCCAGAGGTGAGCTCTTTATAAACATTTTGGCTTATATCATTTAATTTAGCTAAAGCCTTTTCTTCTAACCAAATTTTAGTGACTTCTGGTTTTACATCTTCCAAGCGCTTAACTGCCGCTGGGTGTATTTTATTTACCTCTAAAACAAAATACTTATCTGCACCTTCTATAGGGGTAACCATAGATAAGCTTTTTTCATCGGTAGAAAAAGCAGAGTTTTTAAACCCTTGAGATTTCATTAATCCGCTTTCATCTTTCATCGAAATTGAAGAGGCTTTCTCTACCTTCAAATCAAATGCGTTTGCGATATCAGCTAAAGACTTCCCAGCAAGAACTTCTTTATCAATATTTTGAGCTATCTCATTCAACCTATCATATCTACGCTCGTCTATATAAGCCTTCTTGATGGAATCTTTCACTTCAGCAAATTCTTTAACTTTGCCAGGTATAATTTCTTCTACCATAAATACATGGTACCCTAATGGTGAGTGGGTGGCTTTTGATATTCCTCCCTTTTGCAAACCAAAAATTACTTCTGCAATTTCAGGAATTAACCCATTTTTTGTTATGTCCCCAATTAGAGAAGTTTTCTTGTCAGGAAAATTTTTCTTCATCACCTCATCAAATTTTTGCCCGGCATTTATTTCTGCAATAGCACTGTCAGCAGAAGCTTTATCTTTGAAGATCATTTGATGAACCCTACGTTTTTCAGGGTCTGCAAAAGTTTGAGCTTTGCTTTTGTAAATATCCATCAACACATTGTCGGTTGGCGCATCTTCATTAATGCCATCTAGGCCAAAAACAACATAAGAAATATCTCTTTTTTCTGGAATGGTGAACCTAGCTTGATTAGAATCAAATACTTCTTTCAGCTCCAAATCACTTGGCTGTTCTTTATACACATTACCTATCTTTGAGATAGTTATTACTTTGGTCACCCGTGTTTGCCCTCTTGCCTTTAACAAAGCTTCTGCACGCAATGTAGAATCAAGCCTCAATGCTTGCATAAGCAGCCCAAGGTTTCTTAGGCTTAAATCTTCTCTTAACAACTCAATGAACTTGGCTTCGCTCATATTAGCTGAACGCAAGTATGAATCAAAAATATTTTTGTCAAATTTTCCATTGGTTGCAAAAATTGGCATAGCTGCTATTTCAAACTTAACCATATCGTCACTTACTGCAAATTTCATGTCTTTGGCTATTTGCTTTTGTAGCAACATGTTTACGAGTTGATTAACTATCAATTGCTTTAATTGTGGGTCATTCATTTCTGCTTTAGTAAACTCGTGGCCAAATTGTTGCTGTACGCTTGCTATTTGCTCGCGGTATAAATTATTAAATTCAATCTCATTAATTTTAACATCACCTACTCTTATGATGTTGTTGCCAGAGTTTGTACGAAGCATGTCGCCTACGCCCCAAAGCGCAAAGCTAAACAATAATACAACCATCAAAACTTTGATGATTAAGCTGTTTGATAATTTTCTAAAACTTGCTAGCATTATAACCTCATGCAATTTTCTGCCAAGCACCTGACGATGCCTGCTGATATTCAATAACTTCAATTTCTTTTGATTGCAACTGCTGAATGAAGGGAATTACTTTTTCCCTACCTTCTGTGTAACTGTACATATGTATGATTTTTTCAAAACCAGAGAAAGAATCTGGTAATGTAGGCTCTAAACAAACCAAGATATTTGCGCTATTAGCATTTTGCATATCATAGGTTAACACAACAGGTGTTTTAGAAGCTATTTCATCATCCTGAAAAACATGTGGCAAGAAAGATAGCTGTTCATAAGTCCATAGAACTTCATCAATTCTTTGCAATAACTCTTTGTCTTTGCAGTATATTAAAATCTTATTGGACTTAAGCCAAATAGTTTCAATAAGCTTAGCTAGAGCTTTAGCAATATCTGGAAGAGCAGACTGATAAATTATACCTTGCATTACTTCGCCTCCGCAAAAGAATCTCCCAAATATATCTCTTTAACTTTTTGATTGCCAATAATTTCTTCGGGCGTGCCTTCAAGCATTACAGCGCCATCGTGGAATATATATGCTTTTTCAATTATAGAAAGTGCATCACGAACATTATGGTCTGTTATAATTATGCCGATCCCTAAGTTTTTTAGCTGTAAAATCAAATCTTTAATTTCATGTACAGCTATTGGGTCAATCCCTGCCAAAGGTTCATCTAAAAGTAAAAATGATGGGTCCATAGCTATGGCTCTCGCGATTTCCACACGCCGGCGCTCTCCACCAGAAAGCGCAATTGCAGATACATGCCTTAGGTGGGTTATAGAAAATTCTGCAAGTAGTTCATCTAGTCTGTGAGCACGCGCTTCTTCATCTTTAACATGCAGCTCAAGAATAGCTAAAATGTTTTCCTCAACTGTAAGGCCTCTGAAAATTGAAGATTCTTGTGGCAAATAACCTATTCCTAGCCTGGCCCTTTGGTACATAGGTAGGTGGGTTACATCGATATCATCTAAAAGAATTTTTCCAGTATCTGGCATTACCAGCCCAGTTACCATATAAAAAGATGTTGTTTTGCCTGCTCCATTAGGGCCTAATATACCTATTATTTGCCCCGCGTGCACAGCAAAGCTCACTTCCCTTACAGCTCGTCTGCCTTTAAACGACTTTCCAATACTTTCAACTCTTAAACTTGAACTCTTACTTTTCACTTTTCTTTACCTTTTTGTACTATATGAGCTTTAACTCGATTAGTTTTATTATTGCTCTTTAGTAGACTTTCCCCGGTCGCCTTAATATGTATAAGTTCATCTCCAGTTAATACGCTTCCATCTTGCTCCAGCACAACATTATTTCTTAGTATGAACACGCCTTTTTCAACATTGTATTCACCTTTAGATGCAGTCGCATGGTCGGTTTTGTTTTTTATGTCTACATTATCATTAAAATAAATGTATTTAACACTTGATTTCTCAGCATTCTCTGCGCCTTTGCCTTCTTTTTTTTCAAAAATTACCTCCATGGTCTTACTCTTTACCACCAGGTCATCCTGTGTAGCTACCACATCACCAGCAAATATTGCTTTGTTTTCAACATTTAGATAACGTACTTCGTCTGATAAAATCTCGATTGGCGATTTAGAGTTCTGCGCTAGTTCTGCCGCATAGCAATTGAGCATAGACATAGTACAAAGCATTATGATTAATAGCCTCATAAAACCCATAATTTAAAAGAATACTTGCAAGCAACAATAATACTGATTTGACTTTATTCCAACTCTTTTATATAGTGGGTGGCCAAATATGTTCTTTTCAAAAATATGGGATTTAACTTTTATCAGTTTAAAACAATTGCTCGAAAGCGCTAAGCGCTTAAATATTCCCTGCATGTATATATCGTTTTTAGAAATTAATTCAATTTGCGCAGTGCTTCAAAATGTCTCATAGTAATCAAAAAATTGGCTTTTGGCCTCTTACCTCCCTTGTTACCGGCAATTTAGTAGGATCCGGTGTTCTTTTACTTCCAGCAACTTTAGCTAAATTTGGTTCCATAGGTATTTTAGCCTGGGGCATAACGGTTTTAGGAGCCATGGTTTTAGCGCTCATCTTTGCAGAGCTCAGCCATAAAATAACTAAAAGTGGCGGTCCCTATGCTTTTGTCTCTGCTGCATTTGGGGAAAATTCTGGCTATGTTATTGCATGGGGTTATTGGACATTTTCCTGGCTAAGTAATGCAGCACTAATCGCAACAGCAGCAAGTTATTTTTCCATGATATTTGGTGATTTAGATAAGTCGGTGATTTTAGCAGTTGAAATTGGTATGTTGGCGATGATAACTGCTTTTAATATGCTAGGGATACAAACTACTGGACGAGCTGAATTGTTGATAACGGTTATTAAAGTTATTCCGCTTATCATAATTCCAATAGTGGGCATGTTTGTTATTGATATGAGTAATTTCCCTCCATTAAATTTAACCGATCAGCCTTTGCATTTAGCATTTAATTCAGTCGCATTTATTACAATTTGGGCTTTTGTTGGGCTAGAAAGTGGCACTGTACCGAGCGAACAAGTTACAAGTCCTCGCAAAACAATTGCTTTGGCAACTATAACTGGAACTCTTATTGCAGCATTAATCTATGTATTGGGCACTATCGTAACTTTTGGTGCAATTCCCAACGAGCAGCTAGCTTCCTCTAATGCCCCTTATGCAGAAGCAGCTTCGATGATATTTGGCGGAGGATCCTGGGCTATAGCAATCTCGATTGCAGCAATCATAATATGCATAG
This sequence comes from Candidatus Midichloriaceae bacterium, assembly GCA_029266655.1. Lineage (GTDB taxonomy): Bacteria > Pseudomonadota > Alphaproteobacteria > Rickettsiales > Midichloriaceae > JAJTHY01. Next base: position 5,072 of record JAQSWL010000059.1, read on the forward strand.
GTTCATTAAATGGATGGACTATAGTAGTTGGGCGAATCGCGCAGTCTGCTGCAAATGATGGTTTGTTTCCAAAGTTTTTTGCAAAGACCAATAAAGCTGGTACCCCTATTTGGGCAATCTTAATTTCATCTACCCTCACTATCCCATTTGCAGTGATTTCTTTAGATGAAAATTTGATCGACCAATTCAACCTAGTAGTAGATATAAGTGTAACATTTATATTGCTTGTATATTTAGCGTGTATTTTCGCTTTCTTCAAACTCACTCGTAAAGACAAAGAAATGAGATTATACAAAAATGTTATTGGTATATTGGGACTTGCATTTGTTGCATGGGCTTTGGTTGCTACCAACCATGTGTTGCTTGCATACTCCTTGGCAATAGCGATTTCTGGTATTCCTATGTGGATTTATCAAAGATATACTTCTCGTAAATGAAGGGTTGGTAAAAAAGCATAGACGACAGGAAATTTGAAAAAGTGGGAGGAGCAGCAGTTTCGAGCACCGTAAGCCTATACTAATAGGTGCGGACGCGGAGAAAAGCTGCGACGCTCCAATCTTTCAAATTAACGGAGTATATATAAAAAATAATTCACATTTTTTACTGCCTCATATATTACTTAATATATTGATATAAAAAGTAAAAATATGCAGGTAGCAGTTTTAGGAGCTGGCGTTATTGGCGTTAGCACCGCTTATTTTCTAGCAAAAGCTGGGGCAAAGGTATTAGTGTTTGAGCGAGAGTCTCAAGCCGGAATGCAGTGTAGCTATGCAAATGGTGCACAATTATCTTACAGCCACGCTGATCCTTGGGCCACATATGGGAATGTTATAAAAGCTATCAAATGGTTGGGTCAAAACAATGCTCCGCTTTTATTGCGGCCAAGGGTAGATCCAGACATGTACATTTGGATAATGAAATTCCTACGTAACTGCTCGCAAATCAAGGTAGATAAAAATACGCAGGCCATATTGAACTTAGGATTCTACAGCAAAAAAGTTTTGCATGAACTTATGCAAGAAGAGAAAATTGATTTTGAATACTCCACATCTGGAATTCTTCATATTTTCAAACATGCTAAAGAATTGGATCAATGCCAGAAACTTTTTGATAAGTTCCGCAACATGAAGAAAGAAGTTGAGTTTAGCAGGTTATCTAAATCTGACTGCATGCACTTTGACAATTCTTTAGAGCATCTAATGAAGGGCCGGATTGGTGGTGTTTTATGCAGCGCTGATGAAATAGGGGATGCTTTCAAATTTACCCAAGAATTGGTGAAAATTACTGAACGCATGGGAGTGCAGTATAATTATGATACTGAAGTTTTGGGATTGCGTAAAAACAAAGCTGCTGTCACGTCTATAATCCTAGATGACAAACAAATAGAAGTTGATGCTGTAATTGTTTGTTTAGGTGCATATGGGAACCTATTCTTGCGCAGACATGATATAAATTTGCCAATTTACCCTATGAAAGGGTATAGCATATCCATCCCAACAGATAGCACCTCTATTTGCCCAAAAGTTAGTGTTACTGATCAGCAAAGAAAAGTGGTGTTTTCCCATATAGGTAATACTTTCAGGGTTGCAGGAACCGCAGAATTTGCAGGGTATAATCATGAAATTTTAGATGAGCGTATTGCCCCAATAGTCGCCACCAGCAAAAAATATTTTCCAAAAGGCGGAGATTATTCGCGTTATACCGCATGGGCTTGCCTTAGACCGCAAACACCACATAGCTACCCTTACATAAGCAACACTATCTTTAAAAATTTGTATGTAAATATAGGGCATGGAAGTTTGGGCTGGACACAAGCTTTAGGTAGCGCAAAAGCTATAGCAGATCTAACTTTAAAGAAATCGCCAGAGCTTAATTTAAATCCATATATAATAAATAACTAACTCAATTATTAACTTAATTGCAATTTATTAAAATATGATATGTAATAGTTGTATATCAACATGTTATGGAGATACATATGAGTGCGGCAACTAATAGAAAATATTGTGTTTTAAGCGTAGATGGCGGTGGGGTTCGTGGCATTATCCCAGCGAGATTATTAAAAGAGATAGAGCTCCGCACTGGAAAGACAATACCCGAATTATTTGATTTAGCTTTAGGAACATCTACAGGTGGGTTAATTACAATAGCTTCCGCATGCAATTTCAATTCTAATGATATGATAGATTTATATCAAAACAGTAGCGCTAAGATTTTTCCATATTCGGTAATGCGAGCAATTGCAACTGTAGGAGGGTTAGAGGGACCTAAATATGATAGAGATGCCCTAGACACTTTATTAGAAGAATATTTTGGTGATACATTGCTTTCAGAAGCAAATTTCCCGATTTGCATCACATCTTATAATTTAGATACAGCAGCTCCTGAAATTTGGTCTAGTGAAGATGTTATAAAAGGATTTTCTCCTGATGTTAAGCTCAAGGATTTAGCCGGGGCTACTAGTGCTGCACCTACGTATTTTGCTCCGAAAGAATTCTATGATTCTGAAGGTGTGCTGCACCATGCGATTGACGGCGGAATGTTTCTTAACAACCCACAAATATATGCTATTAATGAGGTTTTAAAACATAATCCTGGAATCGCCAGAGAAGAGATATTGGTAGTATCTATTGGCACAGGTAATGTAGAATTAAAGTGGGATACTGAAGCATTAAAAAATGCAGGCATCTTGGGATGGATAAAAGGTGGAAAGATAATTGATGTAATGATGGATGGTAATACCGATTTTTCAGATTTAACAGCGGCAATTATTTATCCAAATTACCACAGATTGCAAATAAACTTGCCAAAAGAATTGGGCGAAATGGATAATACAAGTGAAGAAAATCTTGCTGCACTGCTAGAGAAAGCTGAGGAATACATTGCGCAAAACAGCGCGTTATTTGATGAAATTGCTCATCAGCTCACCTGTAGTTTAGTATCAAATGAAGATTTATGCTCAACAGAGTTAGCTGCGTGAAGGTATCTTAGTGCTTTTTCATACCCCTAATACCAAGAGCTAATCTGTTAATTTTCATAAGATAAATTGCCCCTTGAATAATTTTAAATAATTCTCTTCCTGCTGACAGAGCCAGCAAAAGCTCTGGCCGTGGGGGCAATTATTTTATAGCTAAAGCGTTATAAAAAAGACATGGACATTATATAAAGAATTGCGGCACCGTTGGGGCATAACTGTTGAAAGTGCTAAGAAATATAAAAGCCATAAAAAGAGAGTGTGTTTTAATTTAATAAAAAGCAATAATGCAAACAACGGGTTACCGTTGTTTGTTCATTTTTTGCAAGATCTTTATAGAAGATCTTGCAGGGCTGGTGCAGCGCTTCGCGCTTGCCCCGGTAGCGCCAGTCCTTTCTTTATGCTTTGCTTTTTATTAGTTAAATTTATTAATTTACTAAATATGGATGATTATGGGTTGTTACGCTTACAGCACTTTCAACAGTTATGTAATGCCTTTACCACAACATCTGCCCATAAAATTTTATATGCTCCATACTCTCTTTATGACGCTACAGCTATATAATAGAAGCGGTAAGTTCATAACTTCTTTTTTTAATTCTTTACGTCAAGCTGAGGTTATGGAAAAAAAGGATCTGGTATTTTTGAGATATACTCCGTTAATTTGAAAAATTGGAGCGTCGCAGCTAACTTCTCCGCATCCACACCTATTAGTATAGGCTTACGGTGCTCAAATTGCTGCTCCTCCCACTTTTTCAAATTTCCTGTCGTCTATACCTTCTTTTGCCAACTCTTAATTTACGAGAGGCATACCAAATCCTTTTTCTTAAACTTATATCAAATCTCATAAATAAATTGAGATTAATCATGTTTCCTTGGGTGCAAAAGATGGCTATGTTTGCTTCCGTATAAAAAATATACCAGAAGCATAAAGCTAATCCATATACCTGCATATAGGAATATTTCTCTAGGTAAGCTACTTAGAATGCTTATCAAAAGAGCAGTACCTGCAAGCGGAACAAATGGAACAAGCGGGCATTTAAATTCACGCTTAATATTAGGTTTTTTATAACGCAAATATATAGTTCCTATGCAAACTATGCTGAAGGTAACAAGTGCCCCAAAGTTAGCAAGCTTAACAAGCTTATCAACACTAAGTATTGAGCCGAGAGTTGCCACAAGAAGGCCAACAAGAAAGGTCAATATATGTGGGGTATGCGTCTTTTTATGGGTTTTAGATAGAAACTTAGGCAATAACCCATCATGCGTTACTGCATAAAGAATTCTAACCGCACCATATATAAGAACAAGTACAACAGTTGTAAGCCCGGCAATTGCACCAATTTTAATCACAACCGAAAACCATGGCATGTTCATTTTATCAAGTGCTATAGCCATAGGTTCTGCAACGTTTAATTCTTTATAAGGAACTATTCCTGTTAGCACACCAGAAACCAGCACGTATACAAAAATACATACTAGCAATGAACCAATTATACCTATAGGTAAATCGCGTTTAGGGTTTTTTGTTTCTTGTGCAGCTGTTGCAACAGCATCAAAACCAGTATATGCAAGGAATATAACCGAAGCTCCAGAAATAACTCCAGACCAACCAAATTCACCAAACACACCAGTATTTTTTGGAATAAAAGGATGCCAGTTTGCTGGGTCAATTTTAGTTGCACCAAGCGCAATAAACGCAAATAGCACAAACATCTTTATAAATACTATAATTGTGTTAACCCAAGCAGAAGTTTCAGAACCTTTGAATACAACAAAAGTAACTAATGCCACAATTATTAAGGCCGGTAAATCAAATAATGTAGTAACAGTAGTGCCATCATCCAATTGTACTGCTGTGCCAAAGGAATCACTCAACATAACCGGGAAGAAAATATTATAGTCAGCTAAAAAGCTTTGAGCATAACCAGACCATCCACTGGCAACTGACGCCGCTCCTAAGCAATATGTAAGCATAATCATGCATGCTATAATCCAAGCAGGGAGCTCACCTAGCGATGAATATGCATATGTATAAGAACTTCCGGCAACTGGTATCATAGAAGCAAGTTCAGCATAACATAAAGCGACACATGCACAAGCAAGCCCAGCTAGAATAAATGATAAAGTGATTGCAGGACCAGCATGTTGGCCAGCGGCTGAACCTGTAAATACAAATATTCCCGCCCCAATAATTGCACCTATTCCAAGCATCACTAACTGAAAAGCGCTTAAAGAACGGCTAAGATCTTTAGATTTTTGTGCTTCTTCTATCAATCCCTCAACAGACCTGCACCTAAAATATTTTTTTATACTCATGTTTCTCCTATAAACTTAGGTTAGTATTGGTTTTTAGTATTTTTAAGCCCTGTGTGCAGCAATATCGGTGCTGCAACATAAATAGAGGAGTATGTGCCAAATGCTATGCCAAATAGCAATGCCATGCTAAACCCTCTTAAAACTTCGCCACCAAAAAGCGCTAAGGCTAAGCACACTAGCAATGTTGTGGCGACTGTCATAATTGTCCTAGACAACGTTTCATTGATGCTTAGGTTAATTATGTTCGCCATATTATCCCCTCTGTGCTTTCTCAAATTTTCGCGGATACGGTCGTATATAACTACGGTATCATTAATAGAATAGCCAACTATGGTTAAGATGGCGGCAATAGAAGTGAGGTCAAAATCATACTGGCTAATCGAGAAAAACCCCAAAGTTATGACAGCATCATGTGCAAGTGAGATAACAGCACCAAGACCAAACTGCCAATCAAACCTAAACCAAATATATAAAAGCATACCAATGATTGCAACTATTAGAGCTAATGCTCCATTCATCACAAATTCACCGCCAACTTTCGGGCCAACATAGTCAACTTTTCTAAATTCCATTTGTGTACTTACAGTACTGGTAAGGATTTCTTGAATCTTCTTTACTTCTTCAACTTGGCTGGAGGAGGCATCTTTTGGCTGAATGCGGACCATTATATTGCCGCCATTTCCAACTTCTTGAATTAGTGCGCCGCCATACCCATATTTAGTTAATGAAGAGCGGATATTATCTACCGTTACGTCCTCACTTACCTTAAGCTCCATAACAATTCCGCCGCTGAAATCTATACCGAAGTTTAGGCCTTTTACTAATACCAGCCCGATAGCGGCAATGGTTATAAGCAAGCTAAACAAAAGAGCAAAGCTTTTATACTTAATAAAATTAAAATTTGTTTTGCTTGGTATTATCCTTATCGGTAAGCCCATGTAGTTAATAGGTAAGTATATAAATTATAGTCATGGCAGTTTAGCCATAATATTTTTATTCGCAAGGATTAATACCAAAACATATAAAAATATATGATTATACAAAACAAAATAGATTGTTTTTACCCTCATGCAATGGCGCATATTTATTGTGGTAAAATCACCTCATTTCCCAATTCCTCCACCAACACTACGTTAGGCTCTAGGTTAGAGATATCATCAAACAATTTTACTTCGGTAGTATCCTCAATATCTATATTATCCATTAAATATTGATCTATTAGCTCGCTTCCACACTGAGCCTGAAAAGCCTTTATGGCTTCTTGCATTTTTTCAATTTCACCGTATTCCTGATAAAGCTTGATCAAAAGGTAGTCAGCAACCTTCATCGGGCTAATGACCATTTCTCTATTATTCCTCTTTATTGCCAGAAACATGCTGCTTAAGTAAGAACATTGCTAAGAACATTTCGGATACTACAGCTAAAACGGTATAAAAAGGCATGTTATTTTGGAGCAATTTAATACTTGTATACTTGAGAAAAAACCTACTAAAAGCCTTGCGACGCCTGTCGCCGTTTGCGCAACGCCACCCCCATAACTGTTGAAAGTGCTGTAAGCGTAACAACCCATAATCATCCATATTTAGTAAATTAATAAATTTAACTAATAAAAAGCAAAGCATAAAGAAAGGA
>JAQSWL010000007.1 GCA_029266655.1 Candidatus Midichloriaceae bacterium
CCTTTCTTTGTGCTTTGCTTTTTATTAGTTAAATTTATTAATTTACTAGATATGGATGGACTATCGGTTGTTACGCTTACAGCACTTTCAACAGTTATGAGCTCGCCCCCTTGAGCTACCGCGGCCTTGTTTTTATGTTTTGCTTTTTAAGTTAATAATTATTCTAATTCAACTCAAACTACTATAACTCAACTCAAATTGCTAACAGTGTTATTCTTAAACTCTTTTTGACAAGAAAATAGCAGTTTTTGTAATAGCTTTGATTGCAGTCTTCATACCTTCGTATCCGAAGCTTTTTTCTGCGTCGTGTTCTAATCCTATATCTCTATGCTCTAATTCCTCATGCATAAACTTTTCTATATTCAGCGTAAGGTTTTCTTCTTCTTTAATCTTTTTTAGTTGTTGCAGCTGCTCTTTATAGTGATCTCCAATAACTTCTTCTACCGCAACGGTGCATGCCATAGCAGCTTTTTCTCCCATCAACGCACAGATAGCACCCATGGCGAAACCACCTATGTGCCAAAGTGGCTGCAAGGCCGTTGGGCGCACTTTGCGTTTTTTAACTTGCTTATCAAAATACTCTAAGTGCTTTAGCTCAGACTCTAACATCTTTTCAATTTCTCGATTTCCCTTAAGCACAGCCAACTGGCCTTTATAAATACGTTTGGCCCCATATTCACCGGCTTGGTTTACTCTGATAATCTGCTCTAAAGTTTTCTCCTTAGTCACCTTTATACCTAAACAAAAATAATGATAATACTACTACCAAAGTCATAATTAGCATTGCTGTAGAAGCTACAAAGCTATATCCAGCTAGTGAGGCTCCAAAAAATCTTTTCGGCTCAATGTCGCAGGGGGTAAAATCATTGCTTAAAATTTGTGATTTAAATGCTTCAAGATCTACGGCCTCTTTGGGTATAAGCCCTGTGCAAAGGGTTGATTTGTTTATAAGCCCTTCTTCAGCTAAAACCTGAGTGAGAGATATGGTTGAGTTTGCGAGATAAAGCAATATGATAATAACTGCCGCAATATTTTGAAAGAATTTAGCAATAATTGCTATAATCAAAATTGCGCTTATTGCTGCAAATATATATCTTTGGTAATAGCAAAGTTTGCATAAGGTAAGGTCTAAGTAATGCTCAAGAGAGAATGACGCTACTAATGCAATAATATTGAAAACGAGTAATAGCTTAAATAATTTTCTTAAAGGGTTCATCTTTCATTTATAAATACAGAGTTGGTTGTAAAAATCTTGTCATAGTAATCACTTCTAGCTTGAAAGCTAATAGGATTTTTTGAACTTTTCAACATTTCTTTAGTAGCTTTCACAAATACAATAAGTTCCATACTCTGGTCTGGATCAAATCCTAACGTATGCTCAGCAGCATAGTCCTGATTAAAGCCTTGTAATTTCAAAGTTGCTCCTTCAACTCCCACGACAGATAACACAATTTTTTGCTTTTGAAGTGTTTTATTAGCAATCTTTAAAACATAGCTGTTTCGAACTGAGCCATCTGGCAAAAAAGTAAACAGTACACTGCGGTCATGAATAGATGCTATTTTCAGCTCCTGTTTATTAGAAAGAGCATAAAATAATAGAAATGTTACTAAAACAAAAAGTCCACCGAAGAGTAAGGTTTTAGGGTGGAATATTGCTTTTTTATATGGCGTGCCATTAATTTTATTATTAGTAGAGCGTATGCTATCATACCCAATTAAATTAAGTGGTCGGCCTAATTTGTCCATCACGCTATTGCAAGCGTCCACACATAGGCCGCAACCTATGCAGCCAATCTGTAAGCCATTGCGTATATCAATTCCCATTGGGCATACAAACACGCACTTGCCACAATCTATGCAGTCACCGGACTGTGACTCTGCATTTTTCTTTCCCCTAGGCTCTCCGCGCCAATCATGATAGGTCACAATAATTGTTTCATTATCGAACATTGCAGATTGAAATCTTCCATATGGACACATGTATACGCAAACTCTCTCGCGCACAAAACCAGCAAATAGATAAGTGCTAAGAGTAAGGCCAACTAGCCAAGCGAGCCCACCAGAGGTAACTTTGCCATGCCATAAATCTAAGGCTAAAGATGGGGCATCGTAAAAATAGCATACCCAGCCAAAAGCAAATCCAAATGCAATTAAGGCCCACGATAAATGTGTGGCCGTTTTTTTGATGAATTTATCTTTTGTCATAGGCGCTGAATCAAGTTTAATCCTAGCGTTTCTGTCCCCTTGAAAAAATGCTTCCATTTTGTTGAATAAATCTACAAAAACCGTATGCGGGCAAGTATACCCACACCAAATTCGGCCAAAGAGAGAGGTGACAAAAAATAGCCCTAATGCAGCTAGTATCAGTAAGCCAGTCAAGTAATATAGTTCATCTGGCCAAATTTCTATGTTAAATATGTAGACCCTACGGTTTACCAAATCCATTAGTAGTGCTTGGTCGGGCTCCCCTGCTCCACGTGGCCAGCGAATCCAAGAACATAAAAAATATATGAGTAGTAAAGTGAGTGAAGCATAATTTTTGATGCTTCTATATTTTCCAGTTACATTTTGTGGATATATCATTATAGCGCTCATAAATATTGACAGCGCTATCATAGCGCCTTTAATATCGTATTAATGTATCATAATTTCCGCCTATATGCAGCAGAAAGAAGAATTGAAAAAGTCTATAAAGGAAGGAATCTATTTTAAAGATGCCTTAGGTTGGTATGCAGCTAAGTATATATTCCCATTTACGCAGAGGGCGTCTTTCCTAGTGCTCTGTGGTATTATATTAGTGGGGGCATTAATATCCATAAATGCAGCAAGAAATAGTTTTGAAAGTACAAAAATTCCTTTCCCAATTTATGCAAAAGATCAGGTAAAGTTTTTTTCTATAATCAAACCATTATCCAAGGGGGAGGAGTCTATAGATATTTCTATAGCTCGGTACTTTATTGGCAAATATGTAACTTTGCGCGAAAATTATAATCATTTAGATTTTTCAGGGGAGAATAGGGGTTTAACTCAAAACAAAATTAAGGCATTGTCTTCTAGTCAGGTATATAGTTCTTATCAAGAATATATGGACCCCAATCAAAATAGCGATAGCCCCATAACAAAATATAAAAATCAAACTACGCGACTTGTGAAAATTAAAGAGATATTAATGCAAGCTCCTGCAGGTTATCCAGAAAGTGCTGTGGTTACTTTTACTGCAACAGAAAAAAATAATTTGAACGTTACGAGCCAGGAATATCAAGCAGAACTTTCATTTATGATGAATAATATGGAAAAGGTATATGCAGAATCAGAGCCTTTATACTTTATTGTCAGTAAATATAGAACATATAAGTTGTCAAACTAGGCTTTATATGAAATAAATTTAATTAGTTATAGCAAGATTTCTTTATGCAAAAATTATTTACGATATTGCTAGCAGGCTTATTCTTCAATCTTATACATGTTTTAAATGTAGAGGCAACGGGAGTGCCGCGCCCCATTGGTGGGGAAAACAGAATAAAGATAATTAATTATACTCCTAACACAGTTTTTAAGTTTGTTGGGCATTATGAATATCAGTCGATAATAGAGTTTGGTATGGATGAGGAAATAGATACCATCTCTATGGGTACACCCACACCATGGCAATTGGTGCCTGCTGGAAACCGCATCTTCATTAAACCTGTTGAAGAAAATGCAACCACTAACATGACAGTGATAACAAATAAGCGGATGTATTTTTTTGAAATGCATGCAGAAGAAGCCAGTAGCATTAGCGATGCAGGTCTTAATTTTGTGGTTAAATTTGTATATCCAGAACAATACAATGTAGCTGGCGGCAACACGACATCTGACACGCTTACCCATGTAAATGGTAATAGTGGCCCAGATATGACCAAGCCAGAGTTGTATAATTTTAAATACAGCATTAGTGGCTCCTCAGCCGATATTGAGCCAACACAGGTATTTGATGATGGAGAATTTACTTACTTTAAATTCAAAAGTTTAAACGCAGAAATACCCGCTATATTTTTAGTAGATAGAACTGGTAAAGAAGGCTTGGTAAATTTTAGAGTGACTGGCGGATATGTTGTTGTAGAACGTGTAGCTAACCGCTTTACTTTAAGGCGCGGTCCGGATACAATATGTGTCTTTAACGAGGCAGGACCTTTTAAAAAGAAAGAGAAAAAATTCCTGTTTTTCTAGTGGTTTGACTTCATGTCTAAGTTCGTTCATTTGAGGGTTTACTCAGATTACTCTTTAGGCTCTAGTGCAATTAGAGTAAAGGACTTGGTGCGGGCTTGTTTAAGCCATAATTTCCCAGCTTTAGCGCTTACAGATAAAAACAATTTATTTGCCTCTTTAGAATACTCTATGGAGGCAATAAAGAACGGCGTTCAGCCGATAATAGGTATTGATATATGTGTTCAGTATGAAAAAGATGTTTATGGAAATCTTGTATTAATTGCCAAAAACAAAGCAGGTTATGCGAATATATTAAAGCTCTCAAGTAACGTTTTCCTCAAGCGATCATCATCAAGGCCACTATCGATTGATTTTCAAGAGCTCATTGCACTAGGGGATGGTTTAATAGTGCTTGCTGGCAACCCTATAAATAGTGTGGAAAAGCACACCTTTGATAATAGGAAGCAATGTGCATTTAAGTTTTTAAATCTATTGGCAGAAAACTTTGGAGACCGGTTGTACATTGAGCTCATCCGTAAAGTTCAAGAATCTGAAGAGGACTTAGCTTTTGAATCTGCCGTTGTAGAGTATGCATATGCGAATAATATACCGCTTGTGGCAACTAATTATGCATCATTTTTGAATCCAAGCTTTTACGAAGCACAAGATGCTATGAGCTGTATTGCAAATGGAAGATATCTGCTAGAAGATAATCGTCCCAGACTTGATGAAGGGTTCTATCTAAAAACTGCAGATGAAATGGAGAAACTTTTCTCAGATTTGCCTGAAGCAATTAATAACACTATAGTGATTGCTAAACGGTGCTCTATATATTCTGAGGGCAAACCGCCCCTGTTACCAAAGTTTATACAAGATGAGAAAATTTCAGAGGCTGAGGTAATTCGCGAGCAAGCCATAAGTGGGCTTAAGCAACGGATCTCTAATCTTTCTCTTTCCCCAGAATTACAAAAACAATATTTCGATAGGCTCGATTTTGAGCTATCCATCATCAATAAGATGAATTATGCAGGTTATTTTTTAATTGTATCCGATTTTATCCGTTGGAGCAAAGAGCAGGGAATTCCGGTAGGCCCTGGTCGTGGTTCAGGTGCTGGATCTATAGTTGCCTGGGCACTTGCAATAACTGACTTAGACCCAATAAAATTTGGTTTGTTATTTGAGCGCTTTTTAAACCCAGAGCGGGTATCTATGCCTGACTTTGATATCGATTTTTGCCAAGAGCGCCGTGAAGAAGTAATAGAGTATGTGAAATCAAAATATGGTGCAGATAAGGTTGCTCAAATTATCACTTACGGAAAACTACAAGCAAGAGCGGTATTGCGTGATGTGGGAAGAGTTTTGCACATGCCTTATGGGGTCATAGATAAAATCTGTAAAATGGTGCCAAATAATCCTGCAAATCCGGTAACGCTTAGTGAAGCTATTACTTTGGATAAAGAATTGCAAAAGTCTAAAGAAGCGGATCCTGAAATCGAAAAACTGCTTAACATCAGTTTACAGCTCGAAGGTTTAAATAGGCACGTTTCAACTCACGCTGCGGGTGTTGTTATAGCAGACCGCCCAATTATAGAGATAGTGCCACTTTATTTAGATGATGCAGCAAGCATGCCTGCGGTTCAATATTCAATGAAATATGCAGAAGCTGCAGGCCTCATTAAATTTGATTTTCTTGGTTTAAAAACACTAACGGTAATTTCATGGACAATTAAGCTGCTTAAAGCCAAAGGGTTGGAAGTTACTTTAGAAAAGCTCTCTCTTGATGATGCGCAAACATACTCAATGCTTTCCAAAGGTCTTACTACAGGCGTGTTCCAATTTGAAAGTGCTGGAATGAAGGAGGCGATAAAACGCTTGAAGCCGGATTCTATTGAAGATCTAATCGCTCTTGGATCATTATACAGACCAGGGCCGATGGATAATATACCCAGCTATATTAACCGCAAGCATGGATTAGAGCAGCCGGAATATTTGCATCCGCGCATGGAAAACTGCCTACGTGAGACATATGGTATTATAGTTTACCAAGAGCAGGTTATGGAAATAGCTAGGGAGCTCGCTGGATATACGCTTGGTGGAGCAGATTTATTGCGCCGAGCAATGGGTAAAAAGATTAAATCTGAGATGGAGGCGCAACGCGAGGTATTTGTAAAAGGATGCGTTGCAAATAATATAGAGCGTGCTAAAGCTCAGGAAATATTTGACCTCATTGAAAAATTTGCAAGCTATGGATTTAATAAATCACACGCTGCAGCTTATGCGATAATTTCTTACCAAACTGGATATTTAAAAGCTAACCATACCAAAGAGTTTTTGGTTGCTTCTATTAATTCCGAGATTCACGATACTGATAAAATAAACATCTTCTTGCAAGAAGCTAAGAGGTTCAACATACCTATATTGCTGCCAGATATAAATAAATCAGAAGCTGTATTTGCTGTGGAGGGTGAGGCAATTCGCTTTGGACTAGGGGCAATAAAAAATGTAGGAGTTAGCGTAGTTTCCAAAATTATTGATGAAAGGAAAAAGGGCGTATTTAAAAATATTTACGATCTAGTAGAGCGTTGTGGGAAGGCCGCATTAAATCGGCGTATGTTTGAAAGCTTATGTAAATCTGGTGCTTTAGATTGCCTAGAGGAAAACAGAAATAAAGTTTTGAGCAATATAGATATGCTGCTTAGGTATGCCCATGAATATGCTATGCAGAAAGAAAGCACTCAGGTTGGATTATTTAGCTTTGATGATGCGGATGGGGACCAAAAGCCGCATTTGGAAAATTTAGAAAAGTGGAGTGTAGATGAGGCTTTACACCGGGAGTTTGAAGCATTTGGGTTTTATCTGTCCTCGCATCCATTGACGCCTTTTGGGATGAAATTAAGGAAGTTAGGTGTTGTAGAATCTGATAAGCTCGAGGGGATGTTGAGCAGATCTAAAGGAGTGAAGATAAGTCTTGCTGGAGTTATCACCGCTCGCAAAGTAAAATCTTCTAAGCGCGGCAAATACGCAATTATGCAAATTTCTGATAGGCAAGGGCTCATAGAAATCTCGGTTTTTAGTGAGGAGATGTTGCATAAATATGGTGATCTTTTGCAAGTAGGTAATGTTATTTTCGTAACTGCGGATGCGCGTGTAGATGAGTCCGGGCTTAGAATTATGGTAGATTCGATTTGCCCTATAGATGAAGCTTTGTCGAGAGTAAACACTGTTCTTTCAATTATTATTAAAGACCAGGGGGTGATTGAAGAAGTCTCTAATTTGGTAGGAGATTTTGGTAAGAAAGTCTCCATAGCATTAAAATTAGAAAGCGGAGAAGTTATAAGCTTCAGCTCTAATAAGCCTATTTACATAACTTCTGAAAATGAAGTAAAGCTTAGAAAAATAGGCGGAGTAGAAGTTGTTGAGTATTAATATACATACTCCGTTAATTTGAAAAATTGGAGCTCTTATCCATTATTCGCGTTATATTACAAGCAAATACCAGAAAGCTGATTACCAAAACCTTTCTCGCCTTTATGATAAGCTCTCCGACAGCTAAAGAAATTTTCTGACTGAGTATAAGTATCTATTTCCAAATCTTCTACTTGTGTTAAGCCTTTCTGTGTAGCGCGATTTTTTGCGTAAGCTTTCAGGTTGAAGAAATAATGCCCCTGGTTTGCTGAAGGTTTAAAGAATACTTCGTTATCTGTAGATTGCTCTAAAAATTGTATTTTAAATGCAGCATCAACTTCATAACTGCCCCAAGAGATTGAGGGCCCTATGGCTGCTATTATAGATTTTTTATTTGCACCAAAGGCTATCATTGCATCGATGGTGGATTCTATAACTCCAGAAAAAGCTCCCTTCCAACCTGCATGTGCGCAGCCGATTATTTTAGATACTGGATCAGCAAGCAGTACAGGGCAGCAGTCAGCAGTTAACACCGCAAGTACTACACCTGGAACTTTTGTTACCATTGCATCTGCTTTTGTAGAGCTTAAATCATAATTTGCGTTTGATTCATCTATCACAACTACATCATTACTATGCACTTGGTTAACTAGCTTTATCCTTAAACTTTCAACACCAAAGCTTTTTGCCACTACCTCTTTATTTTTGGGTATATGGATATCACCAAATTTCCCAGCAAAATTGAGTGAGCTAAATCTACCAGTACTGAAGCCGCCATTCCTGGTAAAAAATTTGCCTTGTATACTGCAAGAATCCAATAATTTGCTTTTAAAAAAATTATTCATGTTCACCCTTATCGCTGTCAAAAATTCCTCTATTCCTAGGTTTAAAAGTACTATCTACTACATCAACAACACCGCCAACTTTATCGCGCGCCCACTGAGCGGTATCGGTATGGGCAAGCCCTGAACCACTTACAGCTTTAGAGTATTTATTCTCTAAAGATCCATAAACTTGATGCCCCATTTCTAAAAATTCATCTCTACCCTGAAGTAATGACCTGCCGCCCTTAAAAAGTAGCAATAAAGCAGTTGGTGTAGCAAGTGCTCTTGCTTCATGTACATAGCTCATTATTTTGTTTGTCATAGGAGATGATTTATTCATCACCTTCGCATATAATGTACTTACAGGCATTAAGCCGCTAGAAGCTAGTGAATCAATTAAGTCGGGTATTTGCTGCATAAATGAATTAAACAATATGCAGACAAATAAGAAGGAAAAGAAGTTAAGTGGAGTTAGGCACTTCTCAATCTGCGATGGATCCGTTGGTTTCCAAAACCAAACATCAAATATGTGCCAAGAAGATATATATATAGGCCATGCATCCCAACACACTCCGTAATCAAGCATTTTTTCAAGGTTGATTAAGATCAAATTAACCATAAGTGCCATTGTAACTGATATTACGATAAGTAGCATTGCATTAACCAGCAGCTGTTTAAGCCAATCATCAAACCATGTTTTGGTTACTTTGAATAATATCATGATGATGAATAGAGGAGAGATAGCAAGTAGCAATCCGACCAACATTATGGAAACAATATATAAAACACAGCTTCTTACTATCGCCAAAAGCAATAGGTATATGCATACATATATGAAGATTATATAGGCAAAGAAATAAGACTTGTAGAATAAAAGTCCCCATATTTTAAAATGTATTGCTGGTGCAATAAGCATATTAAGAACGCTATCAAAAACTGAGACTGAGTGTGCATCCTCAGGAAAGATGAACTGGCCGTCTCCATATTGTTCAGAATATGTAAATGCGGCTTTTGTCATGAGAGTAGCTATACTCTGCGCACCATCGGTAAAAAGAGAAAAGAGATAAGTGTTAAAAAATTCCCAACTGCTTTCTGAAATAAGAGCTACCACTAGGCTGACTTTAAATAATCTTATTACTAGTTCTGCAATATGAGAATTAATCAAACCCATCATGAACATGATTCCAGTTAGGGCAATATAGAAGAATAAGATTGCTCTTACCATGCTGATAAAGCCAAAATCGCTAGTAAGCCCTCTAAAGAGCTTCTCGGTAACTTTGTTCAAAGTATCCGTAAAATAG
Source organism: Candidatus Midichloriaceae bacterium (assembly GCA_029266655.1). Lineage (GTDB taxonomy): Bacteria > Pseudomonadota > Alphaproteobacteria > Rickettsiales > Midichloriaceae > JAJTHY01. Next base: position 9,719 of record JAQSWL010000007.1, read on the forward strand.
CCTATCGACTGTTGGATAATTCCCTTTTTAGCAGCTACTCCGGTTAGAATAGTTACAGCATATTCGCCTTCATTATCATCATAATTGCTATCGATGATCTTGAAATATAAACTGCCTTTTAAAGTTTGCTGTTTACCATTTTCGTCACTGTCTACAAAGCAAACTGTTTGTCCATCCTCATCTATAGCGCACTGCTTTGTGGCATCTAGTTCAAAGTATTTTCCTTTAGAGTCTTCTGAAAGAGGGCCTACACGGAATGTTCTAAAGTACTCGCTTGGTAGCGTGCCTGCATATTCTTTGCTGTTTGGATCAGCGCTCCTGCTGTCTTTATCCAAAGCTATCAGACCGTAAAGGCCCCACCCATCTGATAAGGAGCAGGGTATATTGCTGCCATCTGGTTCTACTTTTATATGGAGCCCGCCGTCTAAACAGGGCGCTTGATCAGCTGCTTGAGCATCACAGGGGACTAATGTACAAGATGGTAAAGCAGTAGGGTGCGCACCTTCTTCTTGAGCTATATTTCCTCCACCCCAAGGGAACCACTGGCCATGAACACGGATCCTTAATTTTTGATTTTTTTCATCTTCAGATGCTCCTATTACGGAAAAGTTTGTGGCTACCCAAGGTGCAATTTGTTTATTGGATGGGGAAGACACTATAAGATTTTTTTTTCCGGGGTTGGAGGGGATATAAAATGTTGTACCTTGGCCAAAGTCATATCTTGCTACACACTCTTTTGCTTGTGTAGGTGCAGCAATAAGCAAAAATACGGCAAGGATCAAATTATGAATAAGGATTTTGAAGGTCACTATTTATTTCCTCCATTCTTCCCATACCAAAAGCGTTTCACACCACTGCTAGCTTCTCTTATACGGTGTCTGGCTCCCATATAATTTTCTCTTAAGTTTCTTGAGCCCTCTAACCCTGCTCTATCCACGCCTAAAATGGTTGCAATAATATTTTGAGAATCTGCAATAGTATGCCCAACAGAGCTAGTAAGGTTTATTCCTGCAAAGCTGCTCATTACAATTAAGTTTGCAAGTTTTGCACCAAAGTCTGTAAAAGCATACATAGCAAGAGCAAGAATTAAAAAATAGAAAGTTGCTGCAATTAAAGCTGTAGGCACACCTATAGTTCCAGAGGGGCTGTGCATGCTAAAGATAGCAGTGTAGCACCCAGGTATAAGACACACATCAAGTATAGGCAGGGGTAAGCAGCATGTCTTACAAGCGGTAAAGCCAAGCATAACTTGTAGAGAAGCTAATATTAGGTAATTTATAACCATAATAAAGGTGTAAACAATTATAGGCTGAAACGCGAAAGACATAAGCTGTTTAATCCATGAATCAAACATTTGCTTTGTATATTGGAACAATAAAAAGCTTATAAAGATTGGCGCCATTAGCAATAAAGTGGCAATCCCTATTAAAGATACCATGTAAAGCAAAGTTGCTTTTGCAATGCAAATTACATAAATCACAGTAGATATGCCTATGATAATGAAAAGTATTGGTCCAATTGGTCCTGAAAAGAAAATTGAAAGTATTTTTGCCCGAGTAACTTGCCCAAATAATATTTTAAATGGTTCATTAAATTGGCTGAAAATTGAAGTTGGGTGCTTCAAAAGATCTTGTATTTGAGCGGGGCTGGAATCAGCGCTAGCAGTGAGTAAAACCATCAATTCCAATGCCCCATCAGTAAATATTCTAAATAGATAAGTATTAAAAAATACCCAGCTATTTGGAGCTATAAGCATTAATATAATGGCTATTTTCATTAGCCTTATAGAGGCTTCTTTTTGTGTTAATTGTGCAATGCCCATAATAAAAGTGAGGCCGGTATATACAATATAAAACAATAATAATACGCGCACTGTGGAAACAAACATTGAGTCGGCAACAAAGCGATTGAACAAATATTGGACTATACCAGAATCTTTATCTCCCGCTGTTGCCGAAGACCCAAGTCCATCTCCTGAAGTAGTATCGTTATTGCCAAATAAGTATCCTCTAAGCTTATCGATTATTTGTGTTATGAAACCACTTGCCGAAGATTCATCATCGCGTTCTATTAAAACATAATATTCCCCACCAGTATTTTCTGGTCTATATAAAGATAAGGTGCGTGCTATGCTATCTTTACAGCTGTCTCCCTCTAATATCGAACAATCTGGAGTGGTGGAAATATCATATGGTAATGGTTTGATGCGCAAATACAAAATGCCTTCATATGGTATATTTAAATTTTGATGAGCAGATATGTTCCCATCAGTAACATCGAACCAATCTTTTTCATCTAAGAATTTAAGGTTAGTTTCATTGCCCTCTTCATCAAGCTTTGCAATTCCATATTGAAGGCGGTCACCATTAAAAAACATGCACCCTTTTTTAGTTATTGTCACACTGTAGCCGCCTAGGTGCTCCGACCAATTATTTTTAGCATTGGGGTGAGCGATTGCAAGGCTTGTAAATCTAGGCGAAAAACCATTAAGTATTCCTGAAAAGCTATAATAGGTGTCTTTACTGAAGACTGTAGTATCACCGTTAAAAACATAATCTTTGTCTTTAAAATCTATGCCTTCGTCAAATCTGCTTTTCTGTTGCCAGCTTCTCCCATTTAGGCCGAGAAATTCTATCTGTGCATTTTTCTTCAATAAAGATTCTATATTATCTGGGTATTTAACTCCGCCTTCATCAATCGGAAGATTTCTGTCGACTGTAGCTGGTATAGGAATAAAATCTTTGCCAGGTAGTATAAGAGCTGTGCTTGCGCTTACGCCAGCATTTAAGGGTTGAGAAGGTTTTTTGATAAATAAGCCTTTATCTAACTCTATAGGAGGACACTTTTCGCTTGAGCATGATCTATACTGTCCACTATAAGTAATAGAGAGATAATCCCCATCCTTAACATCTATTCCAGTATCGTAATAACTGCCATTTCTCGCACTCCAAGACAATTTGTTGACCTTGCTAGCGTTATTGTTCCAAACTTTCTTTCTAAGAGAAGCTATTTGCGGAGTTATAGTTTGGGTGGTTGCTCCGCACATATATATGGCGTTAGAGGTATCGCCGCCTGGGTTCACTATTTTTATTCTGGTGCCAGTTGGCGGATGGTATCTTCCAGTTTTTTCATCTGTATACCCGTCTTTCTCAGGCTTTACTAATAGTTTAGTATTATATACATTGTAACCAGCACTAGCTATAGAAGCATTGCCAGGCGAGCAAGCAGTGCCTGTTTTGAATATATCTGTGCTTTCTATATAAGAATCTGGAGAAGAATTATTAGGATTTGGCTCCTTTACCCTACTGCTGAAAATCTCGCCAGCTCTACACTTTACATTACATCTATCAATTACATCTTGGTTTAATTCTACCCCGCCAGATTTGCGTGAAAATGCATTACATTCCGATTCACATCTGTTAAAGCAGATTTCTCCTATTGTGCGAATAACAAACCTTTCTTGTTTTTTATCGCCAATATCGGTGGCGGTATAGCACTCATCATATAGAGATCGCGCTTGAGCGGGTGATGAGAAGAATGCTATAAGCTCAAGCAGCAAAATTGTTATTGCATACGCCCAAGAGCATATATTTCTAGCTGCATATGAGTGCCTGCCCTTACTCACTACCTGGCACCTCCACCACCTTTACCACCACCATCATCTTTGCCCTTTGAAGAGCCTAGATTTTTGATAGAACTTAGGCCAGAGGCTGCACCGCTTAGCCCAGCACCTAAGGCATTTAAGGAGTTTATACTTCCTTTTGCCATGCCTCCCATATCTTGCACCCCTAATAATGTTGATAGGAAGATTGTTATAGAGCCCATAAATAGATAGAATATAATCGAAAACACCATAAGCTTTAAGATAGGCATGAATATATCCTTAGCAAATTTCTTGCTAAAGATTGCCTCATCCCCAGACCATAAAGAACCACGCTCGTTCCACATAGCTTGCCTATTGCTATAACTTCCTGGAGCCATATCACAAGCATCATCCGATTTGGTCACAAAGTCTTTCATGGCGAAACAGTAAATGGAGTCCACCCCTTCGCAGGCAGCTTTTATATCAACTGGTTGTCCTGGTGCAGATTTAACCTTAAAGTCTCCATAATAGATAGTGTCAAAAGTAGCGAGCATGATTGCAAGGAAAGCAAACAATAATGCAGGGTATATTAAATAACCTATTATGGTAGTAAACCACTTCTGATATATGCCTTTAGTCGCTTCAAAAAGAACAAATGGTATGAAAACTGGCGCAAGGAAAATAAGTATTGTTACTGTAAGTAAGGCAAGTATCGCAATATGTGCAAACCTAAATATTACTAGGAGCAGCATGAGGCAATATATAAACGCAGCTACGCTTATTAAAAAGCCATATCCACCAATCCAAAAGAACTTACCAAATATCCATAAAAGGATAAGGCCAGAAGGGGTATAATCACAAGTTCCGAGGTTTAAGTAATTTATAAGTTTACAATCGACCAAATCCCAAAGGGTTAACTTTACGCCATTAAAGCCTGGGGTATTAGTGGAACTAATGCCTGCATCCAAGTTATCTCCTGATAAGTTGCCTTCGTATAAATTTTCTCCTAATAAATTTTTGCCTTTATATTTATAAGAACAGAACCCTAAGCCCTCATTATCATTTTGTGCTTCCAGGAACATATTTGCGAGTTCATCAGTAACCTCAACAATTTGAGGGAAAAGCCCTTTTACTGTGCCATTTTTATCAACTTCATAAAATCCAGTGCCAATAGCGAAATAAACTACTAATGCAAATTTCACAATCATCATAATCCACTCAGCGCGCTTTGGCGGTTCTGGATTCGTCATAATCTTGATGCCAGAAAGCGCAATATATAAAATCAATACTGCAAGTACAATATCTTTTAGGCGTTCCTGGACTTTTTGAAAAAATGGTTTTTCATTATATATGTTGTAGCCTGATGGTGTTTTGATAAATATTTTATTTATCATGTCTTTTAAACATCCAACTACTGTACTAGTAAAGTGAAAGTCGCTTTGCAAAAATAATTGTACAGATTTACGCACTTTGCCTTCTTCATCCGGCCCTAAGCTATTACCAAGTGCATGCAGGTCTTCCCTAGGTTTTATAAGATATTCACACCGTGTTTTTTCTACATAAGCTTTTAAAAATGGATCAATAGCATTTTCGTCACCAGGAGGAGCTATAGTGCCGCAAGCGGCACGAATTGGTAAAAGTGTATAAGTAGATGCAACACACATTTTAATCTTACCGGTATTCTCAAAGGTCTTGTAGTATGAGGTTAAAAACGCTGGATAGACATAGGCCTCTGTGCCTGTCATCTTACCATTTTCGCCTTTTACAGGGCCAAATACTTTGGTCCAACGCCCTGCAGTATTGCTTTTAGTTGTGCAATCGTGATATTGGCTAGGCCTTGTAATCCAAGGCGCTGATTCCACAATAATTTTGCCAACTAGTCCATTTTTTTCTGCCCAATCGCCATATTTTTTGCCATCTCCAGTACAATATTGTGAGGCGGCACCCATATAGCCATAGGTTCTGCCAATGAATCCTGCATCGGAGTCTTTTGTGATATTGAGATGAGATTGATCTATAGGATCGTACATTGGATTGCAATGGTAGAAGAATGGTATATCATTTGCAGTTAATGCATTTTTATCTTCATATACTGCAATTCCATTTTCTAATTTACACTTTTTAACTTCAGCAAAGTATTCTCTATTAAAATATTCGTGCGGTGCAACTACATAAGTATTGGTGCAAACATCCATCATCACTAAAACTTCTATGCCCGCCACAAGGGCTAATAAAGCACCTGCTGCAATCCCGCCTCCTATTGCACTACCTGCAAGCGCAGCACCTGCTGCAATTCCAGCGTTTCCAATGAAACCACCAATTGCGCCACCTTTTAAACTTCCAGGTGGTGCCGCGTTGCTTTTTGTTATAGTGCCTGGCATATAAGTTTGATCAAGCTCAGATGAGCCTACCCAAATAATTTTCCCAGTACTGAAGCAGTTATCAATGCCCTTGTTACTAGCGAAGTATGTTTCATAGTTTAGTAGCGATGAATTATGCTCCATCCAGTCATATTCAGCAACTGGGTTCTCTGCATGTGCAAAGCTACTGCAGACGAGTAAAACAAATATTGTGACAAATTTAAAAATTACATTCATTCTTCTGACAGTTCCTTAACTCGCTGATTAAATATAGGTATCCAAATATTTGGATCTTCACCATGTTGTGATCTTACTTCATCTAATATTCCAACAGTGCTGGCCCTACCAGACAGCACATTAACCACATCTGACATAGATGATAAATCCACCCTTGCAATTACCGAATCATTGCTTTGCTTCACTAAGAAATATCTGCTGCTGGGGTCGGTGTTTTTTATCAATTGAAACTCACGTTCACTTAACATGAAAGTTGTTCTATAAACCTCAGTTGCTTTTAAATTTGGTAGGAAAATTTGAGTAGCAGTTTGCTGTATCAAGGTATCGCTAATTGCACTCTTACTCGCATCTTCAACGCTTTGAGTTGCAAATACTACAAAGGTGTTTAGCTTACGAAGTACCTTCAGCCAATCTTTGATTTTCGGTGCAAATATTGGGTTATCAATAAGTGCCCAAGCTTCATCTAGCACTATCATTGTTGGCGTGCCATCAAGTGATATGTTTATACGGTGGAATATGTAAGAAAGCACAGGGCCTAAAGTTGCTTGATCTCGAAGCAGTTCTGCCATTTCAAACCCAAACACAGAAGATTTATTAAAATCTATAACATCTTCGTCATTATCAAAAACACTTGCGTGTGAGCCGCTGCCATGCCACATTCCCAATCTGCCGGCTAAAGTTCCAGGACCTCCAATTCCAAAAAATGGTGCGATGCTAGAGAGCTTTCGATCTTTCTGGTCTAGCTTGTAATTGCCATTAATTGCGGTGTTTATAAGTGCAATATCATCGGAATTGAGATTTTCATTATTAGTTGTAAGCAACAATTTTATCCAATCTGATAAGAAAACTCTATTCTCACTGGTATCGGGAAGCTGCAATGGATTAAAGCCGCATTTCTTACCAGGATCAATAATAGTATATTGCCCACCAAGTGCTCTTATAAAGATTTCCGCGCCTCTATCCTTATCAAAGAAAAATAGTCGGCATTTGAATTTTTGAGCTTGTGCGCATAAAAAGTTCATTAATACTGTTTTACCAGATCCGGTAGGTCCTATAATTACCGTGTGGCCAACATCACGTACATGAAAATTAAAGTAAAATGGTGTGCCTGAGGTTGTATCTAAGGCGGTAACAGCATCGCCCCAATGGTTGTTGCGCTCTTTCCCAACTGGGAAGTTGTGTAAGGAGTTAAAAGCAGAAAGATTTGCAGTGTTAATAGTAGCCTTGCGCACTAGAAAATCAAAGTTCCCAGGCATCTGTCCCCAGAAAGCTGGTTCCATATTAACCTTTTCCCTTACTGAGATGCACCCCGTGTTGCCAAGTTCTACTGAGGCAATTGAGAGAACTTGCTCCAATTCCTTTGGATCTGGACTCATGCACATAATAGTTAGATGGTGTTTGCCAAAGCCTATTTCCCCACCCATAGCTTTATCTAAAGCAACGTTAATTTCTTCAATCTGAGAAATTGCCTTATCACCTGCTTGGATCATTCTGTTTTGTTGCAATTGCATTGCGCCAATTGCTACCTGCCGGTCGATAAATTCAAAAGATTGGCTAATGATAAATTCAAATGGCATTTGCAAGAATGAATCGAGGATTCCTGCCCAGGTTTTAGGGCCATATTCCTTAATGCTAATTATCCCAGCATATTTGCTAGAGCCATCTTGCTTTTTTATTTCCATAGCCTTGCGGCCAAAATAAAGCCTGTTATTGCAAAGCTGTTTGGAAATTGGTTGCTTAGAAAGCCGGTATCTTGAGCGTTCCCCACAATTAACTATTGAGCCCAAAAATTCAGATATTTCTGAAAAAATACCATCTTTAGTTTCTACAATTCCCAAGAGCTCAGGAGAGTAATTCTTGAGAGAATTCATTATTCTACTAGTTGCTTCTTCTAGCTCTTCAAATGCTTCTTGCATGGATGCTTGCCAAGCTTGTTTATCTGTTCCTCGAATTACCTTTTTTACTATATCTTCAACTCCAGAAAGAACTCCTGAAGAAGCTGGCTTTTTGCTAATGGAAATATAAAGTTCATTTACATAAGATTTGCGGTTTTTGTGCCGCTCAACCCATTTGCTATCCAAGTATAGTGCAAAGCCATCTGGCATATCGACTGAGGCATAATCGCTCGGGTAAGCAGGCTGCTCGCGCCGCACAATATGGAAGTATAATCCAATGCCGGCTCCAGCTAAGCCTTTAAAGAGCATGTTGCGTAATTCTTTCTTTATATCTAAATCTTCATCATCAGCAGTTTCAAAAGAAAAGCCGCTAACTTTAACAAATTGCATTAAAGTGCTGTCTTCGTTAATTACAGTAAATTCATTCCAGTACCCCATATAAGGGAGAAAGCCACTAGCTGGGTATTCAGATGAAGCAATTTCTTCACGAACCGCATGGTTCCTACTAAGCTTCAATTTTAATTTATCTAATAAACTGGGCATCTTTAAAACGGATCATAACTATTGGCGCCATGGTAAAACTTATTTCTACAACGAGAGCATTTTTCAGCTTTTACCTTAAATAATTCTATAAATAATGGCTCCTTAGAGCATATATAGAATCCTACAAGATGCACAGGTACTGCCATTGCTAAAAATTGAAATTGAGATGTAGCAATATATGCGACCATGCTTATAAGAGCATTAACTACAAAGTATGTATAACTCACCCCAAATAAAAGCGGAGGCCTCGTGAGCCCAACAAATAATGGATCGGTGCTAACCTTGTTCTCAGAAGACATACTATTAACCATTAATTAGCCTATTTAAATAGACTAATAATATAAGCGCTAATATACAACGAAAAAATATTTATTATATCTATCCGCCCTTGACAGGTTAAATCTAATATTTATTATCTGTGATAGTTCTAAACAATACATTTTCTATGACTGAAAAAAAAGACCTACCCGTTCATGTACAGGAACAGGAAACCTTGTCTACTGACGGCCAAAGCCGGCGTGACTTTGTTGTAATGACTGCGGCCACCGTTACATGTGCTGGTGCTGTAACCGCAGCTATTCCTTTTGTTGGCTCTTTAGCGCCTAGCGCAGATGTGCTTGCTGTTGGGAGCACTGAGGTTGATCTTTCAAACATCAAGGAGGGGGAAACCACTACGGTAATGTGGCGTGGCCAACCTGTTTTCATTACTCATAGGAGTGCAAAACAAATCCAGGAAGCGCAATCGGTAAATTTAGCTGATTTAAAAGATCCACAGCCTGATGTTGAAAGGGTTAAGAAAGGTAAAGAAAATTGGTTGGTTTGTGTAGCTGTGTGTACGCATTTAGGATGTGTTCCAGTTGCAAATAAAGGAGAATATGATGGATGGTTATGCCCATGCCATGGTTCGCATTATGATTCTTCAGGAAGGATACGTAAAGGGCCAGCTCCTCTTAATCTTGCTATTCCGCAATATGAATTTATATCTGATACAAAAATTAAAATTGGTTGAGCATGGAAGGATCTATTGAGAAAGGCGCAAGCGCCAAGGGTGTTGTTGGGTGGATTGAAGAGCGATTGCCTATCTTCTCTGCTGTAAGACATATGGCTGAATATAGAGCGCCAAAAAATTTAAATTATGCCTGGAACTTTGGTTCTTTAGCGGGGTTATGCCTTGTAATACAAATACTCACTGGCCTCTTCTTAGCCATGCAATATACGCCGCATGTTGATTATGCTTTTGATAGTGTAGAAAGAATAATGCGTGATGTTAATTACGGTTGGTTGCTTAGGTATCTTCATGCTGTGGGAGCGTCGATGTTTTTCATAGTTGTGTATATACACATTGCTCGTGGCTTGTTTTATGGTTCTTATAAGAGGCCTAGAGAGTTGCTATGGTTTATAGGGATCCTTATATTTCTTGCAATGATGGCTACAGCGTTTATGGGTTATGTATTGCCATGGGGGCAAATGAGCTTTTGGGGTGCAAAAGTTATCACTAATCTTTTTTCTGCCATACCTGTAATTGGGGAAGATGTGGTTGTCTGGCTTTGGGGTGGCTTTTCTGTTGGTAATGCGACTTTGAACAGATTTTTCGCGCTTCATTTCCTGCTGCCTTTTGTAATTGTAGGCGTTGTAATAGTACATGTTTGGGCGCTACATGTTCATGGTTCTAGCAATCCTAGTGGGGTTGAGGTTAAAACTAAAAAAGATACTATCCCATTCCACCCTTATTATACTGTTAAGGACTTCTTAGGTTTTGGTGTTTTTTTCATAGTATACTTTTACTTTGTATTTTTTGCGCCAAATGCTTTGGGGGATCCAGATAATTATATTCCAGCTAACCCAATGGTTACGCCTATTCATATTGTTCCAGAGTGGTATTTCCTGCCATTTTATGCTATCTTAAGATCTATACCTAGCAAGCTTGGTGGAGTAATAGCTATGTTTGGAGCTATTATGATATTATTCGCGCTACCTTGGCTTGATAGATCTCAAGCTAGAAGTGGACATTATCGCCCTATGTTCAAGGTATTTTTTGTGATATTCATTGTTACCTTTGTAATCTTAGGATACATAGGTGGTAAGCCACCAGAAGAGCCATATTTGACTATAGGTAGAATATGTACTTTTTGGTACTTTACCCATTTCTTATTGATATTGCCAATGATCACTAAGCATGAGAAAATTTTGCCCCACCCTTCATCTATAAGTGAGCATTTTGAAAAGAGGTAAATCTCGGCTGGAGTATCAGGTTGTTGCGGACTCGCCTGTAAAAGACTTTAGGCACCTAAATAAATTGGGAAACATTATTTGTTTGGATGGGGCTATTCATGAGTTGTTAGTTGTGGGGATTATACCAGAGTATCTAATTGGGGATTTCGATTCTGTAGATGAGGGTATATTAAAAGAAGTGGCGTCTTTAGGCGTTAAAGTGATTTATGATGAAAATCAAATAACCACTGATTTGGAAAAAGGATTAGAGCTTGCAGCTGGCTTTCAAGCGGGGGCAAGAAAATTAACTATAAAGATCTTTCAGGGTTTTGCGGGCAGGGTAGATCATTCGCTATATAATTTAGGGCTGCTAAAAAAGTTTCATAAAGTATTTAATGAATTACTCATGGTTAATGGTGATGAGATAATTTCCTACCATGAAAATGAGGAGATTGAAGTTGTAGGCGAAGTGGGTGCACATATGGCAATTATGGGGTTCCCTAGTGCAGAAGTTAGCTCTACTGGCTTAAAATACGATATGCAAAATTTAATATTAGAAATAGGTGGAATGCAAAGTGCCAGTAACAGCTTAGCAGTAAGCAAAGCTAACATAAAAATTACTGGATGCGCGCTTATTGTAAGGGGGATTAATATTACACAATTGCTTTATGATGGTGTTTTGTAATATAGTTGCAACTATATGTAAGTAGGGGCAAGTTATGCTAGAAAAAGGAATAAAGGTTAACGGTTCTTCCATATTTTCAATAGAAAATCTTGATAATGATATAAATTATTTGCATGTGAATGGGCTTTTAAGTTCCGTAGATTGCCACCTGCGAAATATACAGAAAGAACATCTTGTTTTTTATAGTAATTGGTTTTCAGACCCAAAAGCAATGAAGCTTTATGGTACCGGAACTGTATATTCTAATGCTGCTCTTCAATGCGATAGCAATGATAGCATTACGCCAGCTCAAAAAGAAGCTGAGAAAAAATATCAAATGTGGAATTCTCGCTTTGAAAAGAGCCAGCCGCATGGTGGATTAACCATAATTAGTAATGAATCAAGTAAGCCAATAGGATTTATAGTTGCAGGAGGAGGAGATGAGCCAGGGGCTTCTGAGGTGGCATATATTCTTGATCCAGATTACTGGCGTAAAGGAATAGGCGCAAGTGCGTTAAATTTTATTGTGAAAGCTTGGGCTCCTGAAGTAAAGGCGATTGGTAATGCTGTAATCATTGATGATGCATTTCCATACCTTAAAGATTCTTTTTCTTGTTTTGGCAATGAGCCTTTGGCGAGATTGCAGGCTACATGCTCTCCCATTAATATTGCCTCTGAGAAAATGTTACGTAAATCTGGTTTCACCCATGCCTTACCGGGCTTATCAGATTCTATGGTGCCAGTATTTGATTTGACAACAACAAGTTTATCTTTAGCTAACCCAGAAGATTATATAGAAGTGAAGGAGAGATTTCTCACTGATGGATTGAGAAGGCCAAATATAAGATATCAGTGTATTGACCAAGAAGGCATTGAAAGAACATTAAGCTTTAAAGACAGATTTGATGCTTTGCGTTTTCACATGGAATATGCTGTGTCAGATATATCGCTTTGAATGTGGTTTTTAAGGGTGATTTATCTTGTGAAATCAACTAATTCCATTCCCATAAATAGTTGATTAAAACACTTTTCCCTTCTCATACCAAATCTCAAAATAAATAGAGCATTAAAGCACATTTTTTGGCAAATACACTCTTGGTAAGAAATTGATGAATATGTAAAATATTCAACTGCTTTTAAGCAATGCCTAACTTTTTATCAAATATTTTGAAGGTAATTTTGCTCAACGTGACTTCCGACGTTGGATTCAACAATGCTAAGTTAAAAGTTTGGGATAATTAACTTAGGTATTAAAATGGAAAAAATTTATGAATTTAAGGGTGGGGAGAGGCTGTATGGTATTTACGAAGACTATCACCACATTATGATGGCAAATGAACTAAACGGTGGTGTGGGTGGATATAAACTTAGTTGGGCGGGAACAAAAGAAAGCGGCCCGTCATTTGGTGGCAACCAAATGGATATAGCTCATAATGCCTATGGGATGTCGATATTTATTAAGATAATTCAAAATGCAGCGCATAGTAATGGTAGTAAAATTTTATCAGGTTCTGAAGTCTGTTCTATAGAAAAAATATGTAGTCAGAAAGATAAAATAACAGGTATGGACATTGAAGAAGTGTTTCCTATGGCGCTCAAAATAGATAAGGCTTTAGCAAGTGACTATGGTAAAAAATTGATACATGAGGCATATGTAAATGAAATTTTATCTAGGGGGTACATAATAGAAATGTTTATAGATAGTTTAAAAGATGGTCCTGGAAAAAATTTTGCTAAATCAGATATTGGTAAAATGCACTTGTTTGATTATGGTAACCAATACGGTTTGAAGGCTCGTGGTCCCCTTTACAAATTTCTTAATGGGGAAAAGGTTGTAATGAAATCGGGCGAAGTTTTGGGCCCAATTACCAAACAAGATTTCAACTTAGAAGATTTTAAAAATGATTTTTTCTTTCATTTGAAATACTACAAAAACAAACCCGAGGATGTGATCAGAAGACTAAATAATATAGCAGGATATGTAAACAAAAGAGGTGATGTTGCAAGTAATAGGCGAAGTGAAAACGATGGAGCGAGTATAGAGCAATGTGCAAAGTTGTTCAACGTTTCTAAAAAGTGCATAGAATACCCAACGTCTGTAATGCGCTATGGCAGAGAAATGGAGGAAATTAGTGGCTCTATCAAATCTTCAAAAGCAAGTTATTCAGGCCAATCTGCATATCTAATATGTAAAGAATTATATGGAATGGATTTTGAATCATATGCTAGATATTATCCTAAAAATTAATATTGTAGGCGCATGCTTGGTATGTTAAGTTCCGTGTGTATTAATTTGTTATACCTATGAAAATAATCCATATAATGTTTCTGGTAATGCTATTTTTTGCAGAGCATTCGGAAGCGAGCAAAAAGAAAAAATTCCCTCCATATCCAGATGTTTGGGGGTATGACTTAATGGATGATTTTAGTGACGATCAACATTCATCTTTCACAGTTCGCCGTATAGGAAATGGGGACTATGTTGTATGGTATCCTAGTAAAAAGACTCCTGGGAACACCGACGTGGATTACACCATTTTATCTTATTTCGGACAGGAGAAAAGAAAGTTTAAAAGAGTACAAGATGCAATTAAGTACTTTAATACTTTAGGCTTCAAACCGGCTTCATCTAAAGCGCGTCCTTATATTGTTTTGAATAAAGATGATATAGGCGGCGAAAAGATAATAGATATCACTATGCGCCATCAAAGATGCTTTACTAGTATGCGTCATCTTTTTATTAGTAGACTTGATAGGTTTGATCAGGATTATCCAAGTGATTATGAAGTTCTGCCAATTGGAATTGCAACTTCTTGTGATGATAAAAATGTTTGTAATCACTGGGCCTATAATATAGGTAGGCAGATTATAAAATTAGAGGATGATACTTTTTTTCTTTTTGATTCAAACTTCTACCTACTTTTGAGGTTTGATAAGGATTTCAAAACTAAATTCAAGCCTCAACACAAAGTAAGGCTTGATGACAAACGAGAACTACAGAGCAATTTTTATGTATTGCCGCGCGCAAAAGTGGAATACTTTTTTGATCATGTTGCAAAGGGTGACACCTGCGAGTACACAGATGATATGAACGGTCAGTTCCTAGATTATCTTTATGACTTGGAGCAGGGATTGACAAATTGAAGATAATAAACTAACTATATCTCTCAGATCTAATAAATAAGTTGTAGAATGCGTTTTGTTTTCCTAGTGCTTTTCATAATTATCAGTGCAGAAGTTATGGCGTCAGGCGATACGTTGGAGCCATTGCACCCCAAACATGTAGATTGGTCTTTTGATGGGGCTTTTGGGAGCGTTGATCGAGAGGCTGCTCAACGCGGCTTTAAAGTTTATAAAGAGGTTTGCTCGGCTTGCCATTCTTTAAAAAGAATTGCATTTAGAAATTTAATGGAATTAGGTTTTAGTGAAGCTGAAGTTAAATCTTTGGCTGCTTCTTACTCTATTAAAGATGGTCCTAACTCTGAAGGTGAAATGTTTGAGCGTCCTGGTCGTACATCAGATTATTTCGTGGGACCATATGCAAATGAAAATGCTGCACGTGCTTCTAATAATGGAGCTTTGCCACCTGATTTATCTCTAATTGTAAAGGCGCGTAAAGGTGGTGCAGATTATATTTATTCCTTGCTAACAGGATATGAAAATCCTCCTGAAGCATTCCAACTTGGTGAGAATATGCATTATAACCCTTACTTTGCTGGTGGTGGCGCTCAGTTTGCGATGACTCCTCCACTTACTAGTGATGGTCAGGTGGAATATACTGATGGAACAAATCCTACAGTAGATCAAATGGCAAAAGATATTGTAAACTTTTTGCAATGGACTGCAGAGCCAGAAATGGAGAGTAGAAAATCTTTAGGTGTAAAAATACTTATATTTGCTTCATTATTTACCGGTATAATGTATTTTGCCTACAAGCGCATTTGGCGCGATGTGAAATAAAATAAGAGCAAATCAATGGAAAAAGTTGGTACAATCTCGGGCTTATTAACTACGGCTAGGTTTTTACCCTTGTTTATCTGTCAATTTCTAAGTGCATTTAGTGACAGTCTGATACGAACAGCTATGATGATGCTGATAACTTACCACTCTACTGATTTATCTTCAATTGGTAGATCTATCATAATAACCTTGGCTCTTGGACTGTTCATGATGCCATTCATTTTATTTTCGATATTTAGTGGGCAGTTAGCAGATAAATTTGATAAAAGTAAGTTAATAATTTGGATACGTGTTACTTCTATTTTTGCCACACTGATTGGCATATCAGGTTTCTACCTTCACAGCTATACTTTGTTGTTGATAGCAATATTTTTAGCAGGTGTTGAAGCCACATTATTCGGCCCTTCGAAATACAGCATATTGCCTGATCACGTACAGAAATATGAGCTGATTGCAGCAAATGGCTTAATAGAAGCCGGAACATTCATGGCGATTTTATTAGGAATGATTCTAGGCGGCGTTATCATATCTACCACGGGTGGTAAAGTGGATGCGACAGCTTTTGCTTTACTTACAATTTCGGTTGGCGGATTAATAGCGAGTTTGTTTATCCCAAGTGCAGAGCCGGGCTCAGAGAGGTTGCAACTAAGATTTAATATTTTCACAGATATTAAATATGAGCTTGACTATGCTCGTAAAGATGAAGATGTATTTTTATCTATTTTAGGGATATCTTGGTTTTGGCTAATTGGAGGCATTATGATGTCCCAGTTACCTAATTTTACAATTGATAATCTCTTTAGTGATTACTCAGTTTTTACACTTCTACTTACCTTGTTTTCATTGGGAACTGGCTTAGGTTCAATTATATGCAATAGGCTGCTTAAGGGGCAAATAGATACGCAATATGTTCCAATATCGATGTTGCTCATGACATTGTTTATGTTTGTCTTTTGGTATTCAAGTACCTTTTTTACTGAAAAAGAGCATTTACTTGGCATACATTATTTCCTCTCTACTATACCCGGGCTTGTAGTCTCTTTTTCAGTGCTCATGTTAGCGTTTTTTGGCGGAATATATATTGTTCCTCTGTACGCTTTAATTCAGGTTCAATCTAAACGTTCGCACCGGTCTAGAATAATTGCTGTTAATAATTTAATGAATGCAGTATTTATAGTTAGCGCCAGTATTGTTTCTATATTGCTGCTTGGTATTGGAGTGACGGTTTCCGATATTATCTTAATACTTGCAATTACTAATTTATTTACCACAGTATATATCGCTAGAATACTGCCAGATAGAATTTTAAAAAGCATAGCTCAAACAATATTCCATCTCATTTATAGAGTCGAGGTGATAGGTATTG
Organism: Candidatus Midichloriaceae bacterium; assembly: GCA_029266655.1. Taxonomy (GTDB): domain Bacteria; phylum Pseudomonadota; class Alphaproteobacteria; order Rickettsiales; family Midichloriaceae; genus JAJTHY01. Next base: position 26,538 of record JAQSWL010000007.1, read on the forward strand.
AAAATTTCTACAAAGCTGGGGACAAAGCTTTAATTATAGCAAACCATGCTTCTTTTCTAGACCCGCCACTTTTGGGGGCTTTTCTGCCTAAGCCATTAGTATTTGCGATCGATACCTATCAGGCTAAGTCATGGTGGATTAGACCCTTTTTAAGCTATTTTAGGGCCTTCCCGATTGACCCTACAAATCCGATGGCTACAAAAACATTGATAGAAAAACTTAAAAACAATGAACCAGTTGTAATATTCCCTGAAGGGCGCATTACTGTTACAGGCTCACTTATGAAAATTTATGAGGGTCCGGGTTTGGTGGCAGATAAAGCTGGCGCTAAATTGCTGCCTATTAGAATTGATGGAGCTCAGTATAGTACTTTTTCTAGGCTAAAAGGGAGGGCTAAATTGCGCCTATTCCCAAAAATTACCATAACTATAATGGAGCCTAAAACTTTAGATGTACCTAAAAACGTATTGGGAAGAGCCCGTAGACAATTAATAGGTAAACAGTTGTATGACATTATGTCTAACATGATGTTTGAGGGTAGCAAATATGAGGGGACACTTTTTGAATCAATTATACAAACAAAAAATCATGTAGGCGGAAAATACAATATATTAGAAGATGCTGACCATAATAGGCTTAGCTATCAGAAGCTAATTATAGGTAGCTTTTTACTAGGCGCGAAGATTAAAAAATTTACTTCCGTTAAAGAAAACGTTGGTTTGTTTTTACCTAATGTTGCCGGTGCCGCAGTAACATTTTTAGCGATTCAAGCTTATGGCAGGGTTCCTGCTATGCTCAATTATTCTACCGGCTTTAAAAATATTATTGCATGTTGTAAAAGTGCTGGGATCAAAAGTATTTTCACTGCCCATAAGTTTATAGAAAAAGCTAATTTTCAGCAGATTATTAAAGAAGTTGAAGCCGAAGGGATTAAGATATATTACCTAGAGGATATAAGAGCTTCACTTAATCCACTTAATAAATTAGTTGCAATTATAGCTTCTTATTTGCCGCTTGCTTTTTACAGAATGATTAATGATAAAAGCCCAATTAAACCTTATGATCCTGCTGTAGTTTTATTTACCTCAGGTTCGGAGGGGTTGCCTAAAGGTGTTGCTCTTTCTCATTCTAATATTCAAGCAAATATAAAGCAGGTAGCTAGTTTCGTTGATTTTTCCTCGCATGATAAAATTTTTAACGCACTACCTATATTCCATTCTTTTGGTTTGACTGGTGGCCTAATGTTACCGCTCATTTATGGTGTTAAAGTATTTTTCTATCCATCACCTTTGCATTACAGAATTGTTCCAGAAATGGTTTATGGAGTAAATGCTACCATTATGTTTGGAACTGACACTTTTTTGAGCGGGTATGCGAGATATGCGCACCCATATGATTTCTTCAGCGTGCGCTACATCTTTGCTGGTGCGGAAAAGCTACGTGAAGAAACTAGAAAAGCATATATGGATAAATTTGGTATTCGTGTTTTTGAAGCATACGGTGTAACAGAGACTTCACCAGGTATCGCTATTAATACCCCAATGCATTATAAAGCTGGATCGGTAGGTAGAATACTGCCTGGTATGGAATATTATCTTGATCCCGTAGAAGGAATTGAAAAAGGTGGGCGATTAATTGTTTCTGGCCCAAATGTGATGCTTGGTTATTTAAAAGCTGATAAGCCTGGAGTTATACAAAGACCTGATTATATGATTGATGGTAAAAACAAAAAAGGGTGGCACGATACTGGGGATATAGTTGATGTTGATGAAGATGGCTATATAACAATCTTAGGCCGAGCCAAACGTTTTGCTAAGCTTGCTGGGGAGATGATTTCTTTAAGCGTAGTAGAAGAATATGTAGATAAACTCTACCCAGATTATAAATCTGCTGTTATATCATTGCCCGACGAACGCAGAGGCGAGCTAATAGCATTATTCACAGAATGTGAAACAGCTAAGCGTGAAGATATACATCAGTTCTTTAAAGCTCAAGGGTTATCGGAATTATGTGTGCCAAAAGTTGTTAGAGTTGTAGCTCAGCTGCCAATACTAGCAACTGGTAAAATAAATTATGTGGCGTTACAAGAAATGGCAACTAGCCTATTAAATTCTCTAGAGCCGGATTCTAAAGATGAAGAAGATACAGATTTTTAATACCAAATCTCAAAATAAATAGAGTGTTAAAGCTCATCTTTTGACAAACTCACTTGGTAAAAATTGATGAATGTGTAGAATGTTCAACTGCTTTTCCCCTTCGCACTTTGCCAAAATCTGGCATTGCTATCTCAATTTATTTATGAGATTTGGTATTAAACCTTCATCTAACTTTAAATATACTTTACAACGTATTTTTCCGAATCTATACAATATATTAATATGCAGGTTAATATATAGGAGAAGCCATGTTTGAGAGTATCATTAACTTTACAGGGAGTTTAGTCACTAACAATCCAGCAGGTGCTAATGCAGTAGCAGGAGAAAATTCAGACCACCAAATTACAAGGCAGCTTGATGAAAAAAACACTTTTGAAAGAATTATTTATGCAATAAATAATGATGGTAAAGTTTATTCGCAAGGGATAGCTTATGTTGGCGCTTTTGTTAAAGCAGATGGAACTTCTTTAACTGAGTATGTGAAAACTTTAGATAAATCAAAAATCAACTTTTGTGGCAAGCTCACTAAAGAGGAATTAGAGTCTGCTGACTTTGCTTATGATCCAGAATCTGCACCTAAAATTAATCTTCTTGAGTATTTAGTAGGTTACTATGCGAGGGAAACAAACCGTCAAAAATTTAATAAGGAAGAAGTTACGGAAATAATTTCAACGCTTGTGGACAAAGGAGCAAGCTTTGATATAGAAACTTATGAAAAAGCCAAATCTTTACACATTAATTTAGCAGATGTTTTACTCAAAGGAGCCAATAAATCCTCAGTAGATGATCTTTTCTCCTTCAAGCTTAACCTTGAGCCAAGAACATTAGAAGCGATAATTTTTAATGCATATTTAACTAAACCTATAGAAGAGATCTTCCCTGCAGCATTAACTAGCGCAGCGCAGGCTCCATATAAAAATCTTTTTATTAGGGCATTGAAGAATAGAGGTAAAGCGTGTATTGCTGATTTAAAAAAGGAAAAAGCAAAGGAATCGGAAATCTCTTCAGATCTAACTGTATCATGCCTTTCTGAAGCAATAGTAAAAGATGCTGGAGTTTCTAAAGAGATAAAAAGGCTTGAAGGAGAATTAGAGGTATTAAGTAGTACATTAAGTGCTGCTGAGATCGACATTAAATTTGATGAGTTATTAAAAGTAGAACATGAGCTATTTAACTTTTTATCTGAAAAAGAAAAGTTGGAAGCAGAAATAGTAAAAATCACTGAGATGATAGCAAAAGATAAAAAAACTTTAACTGGCAATATTGCTGTTAGTAAAGCAAGCAAAGAGCATTTGGGCAAGCAAGTAGAAGCTTTCAAAGAAAAATGGGAGGCGAAAACTTCGCTATCATTCCAGGAGGAAGTTACTAAGAAAAGTGAAGCAGAAGCTATAACAAGAAGTAAGCATAGCTATGACTTATCCTTAACAGGAGTAGAGTCTATGAAGAGAACTATAGCGGCTTCCAAAGGAGTTTTAGAGCAACAGAAATTAGTATTAAGTGAGTTAAATGGAAAAATAGCGGAAGCTGATAAAACCGCTAAGGAAGTTGCAAAAGCTTATAATGAGCTTGTTATAAACAGAGAGAAAAAAAGGAATTATAAAAATCAAGAAAATAAAATTGATGCAATGAAGCTAAGTGACTTTGGAACCCTTGAGCAATTTCAAGGTTTTTTAAATGCTAAGAACGTTAGCACACAGCAAAAGGGTGTTTTGTTGAAAGAATGTTTAGAGAGCAATTACTTTAATTATATAAGTCCAATTATGAGTGCTGGTGTAATTTTAGATATGAAGAAGCATGGTCATAAGCAAGAGAATATATTAACGGTATTTGCTAAACACTTTAATTCTAGTGCTTCTCCTGTTACCATCTTGCTAATGGCACATATGTGTGATGATGTTTTAAAAACTATACAAAGCGATAGTAGTCTTATTACTAATCATCATTTTAAAAGTTTTACCCAAAATCCAGCATTTCAGTATTTGCTTGGAGATCAGGATAAGGAAGCCTCTAAGGGTAAGTGATTTTTTAGTTGATTAATGCGCGCATTAGATGCTTAATAGTGATTGGAAGTTTGTTAGGCTCGTGTATACTTCGTTAATTTGAAAGATTGGAGCGTCGCAGCTAATTTCTCCGCGTCCGCACCTATTGGTATAGGCTTACGGTGCTCGAAATTGCTGCTCCTCCCACTTTTCCAAATTTCCTGTCGTCTATACCTTGTGCCAACTCTTAATTTACGAGAAGTATATTATGAAAAAAAATCACTCTTTAGGTTTATTGTCATCTTGCGCGATTATGGTGCTGTTGTCTGGCTGCGGTGTTTCCATGAAGCCAGACCATCCACAGGTGTTTGATAGCTTCAAGCAGCGCCGTGCTCCAAAGGAAAATATTTTGCTCGAAAGCGGGGAATGGGCTAATCGCACACCTGAGCGCACTTCTAGGTTCACGCCATATACTGGGCCAGTAAATTCTAATGTAAGCAGTGAGCCTGCATCCAAAGATTCTGCGCTAGATGAAGCAAAAAATCAGGTGCAATCCATTGAGCAAGCATTGCCGGCTGCAACTACTGTAGTGCCTAAGAAAGATAATTCTTCAGAGCAACGAAGCTTTTGGGAGAGGTTGAAGGAAAAATTTAGTGACTCTGGAGTTCAAGAGCGCAAAGTTATAGCGGAAAACAAAATTACAGAAGCTCCTGTTCTTTTAGCGCAGGGCAGTACAGATGGATATTCTTATTACGATATGGCTAATGAAATAGAGCCAGATTCTTATTACCCTCAAACGCTTGCCTCTTCTGCGCCTTTAGTAGATGTTCCTGAGCCTGAGTCTTATGAAGCTTTAAGGAGCGAGGCTGAGGAAATAAAAAGTATTAAGTTAAAAGATATTCCAGAGAAGCCAGAAATGGCTAAGCCTGTGCAGAAGGATAGCCATAAAGTAGTGCCTGCATCTAAGCCATTAAAGTCTGTGCAGCCTATGGTGGAATATGAAACAGACGCTCTTCCTGAACCGCAGCTTGCTCCTGAATCCGAAATATCAGATGCGGATATCAAGGATAAAAAAGCAGAGATAATTTACACAAACGGTAGGCAGGTTCTTACAGGTTCTCTTGGTGCTATAAAGTCTAGTAACTAGTTTATTTTCGCTTGCTTTTTTAGATGTTTGGCATGATACTCGCCAAAAATTTTGAAGTATTTTTATGCAAGATAAGGAAAAACCCGCAGCCGAAGGTTTCCAGACTGTGAGAGCTATCTTCAATATTCTGAAGAATGATGAGGATACACAAGAGCGCTGTGAGGCTTTAAAGTCTTTGCTCAATAGCTTGTCTTCCGAGGTGCAACCTCTAGCAAGAGATTCACAAGATGGTCGTATCGTTAACTTTGCTGGTTACTTGGCATTTACTTCTCCATTTAAGCAAGAGTTTTTTAAATGCATAGTTAATAATTGCCCTTATACCCTCTTTCATGGTTATGAAGAGCAGCTCTCAAATGGCGATGGTGTTTACCATGAAAGTGTTAAGACTTTCAAATCTACACATGGAGTGACTTTGCCATTAACGCTAGCTATAGATACAAGGAGTTTACAAATGACAACTACTATTCTTGCTAGCTCTGCAATCCAAACCAATGAATGCCTACCTCTTTATAATAGAACTATGTTCTCAATTGAAAATATTATTCATGGTATAGCCTCGTATTATGCAACGAATACCCTTATAGAAGATAAGATTTTAGTTGCTATGCAGGACACAATTCATAAATTTGTTCAAGAATCTGGAAGAGCTGGGGATCCTAGTATTATTAATAAATTGGACGGTAAAATAATCCCTCATTTTAAAGAGAAAACTCAAAAAACAGAGAATGAAGTGCACAAAAATATTAGCCAAAAAATAATTACGTTTTTGTGCAGCTTAAAATTTCCTTTTCAGGAAGGTAAGGCTGAAAGAGAATTGAGTGGGAGAATTTGATATAATATAGCTAAGTCAGTATAAAAAAGATATGATAAATTGCACGAACCGTCATTCCGAGGTGGCTTGTCCACCGTGGGAATCCAGGCATAATATCTTGCGTAACTGTCTAAGCTATAAAATACACTCTCTTTTTATGGCTTTTATATTTCTTAGCACTTTCAACAGTTATGGCCGTTTGGGGTGACGGCGCGCAAGCGACGTCAGGCGTCGCAAGGCTTTTGAGGGTTTTTATCTCATATACACAAGTCTTAGATTGATCCAAATTAATATGCCTTTTTTATACCACTTTAGCATTAAGACTTTCAACTTGCCATTTTTGCAAGGGATAGGCGGATAGCATCTTCCAATGATAGAGCATCATGTTCTTGTATCACTTCTGACAAAACTCTAGCACCATCGCTTCTTGAAAATCCCAGAGTTGCTAAGGCATTTAAAGCATCATTAAATATAGAGCCAGCCCCACCTGGATTATTTCCTATAGAGACATTTGCCTTGGTATGTATATTGCTTGCAGCACCTGATATCTCCTGATGATTTTTTAGCTCATTTACTATTCTGGCAGCAAGTTTTGGCCCTATACCTGGAATGGTTTTTATAGTGCGTTGGTCCTCGCTGATAATTGCATGAAGTAATCTATCTGTATCAAATGTGCTTAATAGCGCCAGCGCTACTTTTGCCCCTACCCCTTGTACGGTTTGCAATAAATTAAACCATTTTTGTTCAAGTTTGGAATTGAAACCATAAAGAAGCATTTGATCTTCTCGGACGATCATCTCTATATTAAAAACTCCAGGAGCATTATGAGATAATGAAGCAAGCGCACTAGTAGTTAAAAATATTTTATACCCTACCCCTCCTACATCCAAGATGATATGGTCGCTGTTAATCTCATCAATAATCCCGCGAAGCTTTCCTATCATTTTTCCCTATTCAATATATTTTTTGCTATTTCTAAATTATCCAAAGTCCCTATATCCATAAATTCATTTGCTAATTCTATCCCATAAAATTTATGATCCCCTTCAAGTTTTGGGAATACATACTCCTTCATTATATGGAATTCTTCTGCATGGATGTTAAGCACAGGAGGCGCTCGGTAAATAGCTATGCCGCAAAAAAGATAATTATTTGCACTATTTGCCCGAGATATTCTAGTATCTGCCTCCCACTTAAAATCTCCTTTCTGATACATTGGGTCTATTTCTTTTAAGTAAAAAAGGGCATCCATTTTCCCCTCATCCCAGGCCTTCAAAAGTTTATCAAGCGGGTTAATGGCGCCAAAAAAAAGCGCATCGGAGTTATAAACTAATAATTCTTCTAAGCTTAAATCGTGCATAACTTTTTTTATGCCACCACCAATATCTAGAATTTTTGGCTCATGTGAAATATAAAAATCAATAGAGATAAATTTTTTCTTCAAAACATCTACTTCATCATGAATCTGCTCTGCTAAGTAATGTGTATTGATTGCAATCCTTTTAAATCCAGATTCTATAAGATTTATACATGCGCGCTCAAGCATCGTGATGCCGTCAATCTTCACAAGAGGTTTGGGTTTCGTTTTAGTAACCTCGCCCAACCTGGTGCCGAAACCAGCCGCTGGTATCATTGCAACAGATTGATTATTTAATAGAAATGCCATGTTTATCAAACCAGTTTTTGAATGGGGCTGCGATATCTTTTTCAAGAGAAGCTTTAACAAATTGCCACACTCGTGGTAGGTAGTCTAAATATCTTGGTTCATTGTCACGTATGTTGCGGCGGTGGAAGGTGCCAATAATTCTTAGATTACGCTGCAAACTCAAAAGAGTATAACTATCCTCAAATTCTTGAGCGTTAAGGCCTAATTCTGAACAAAAGAGCTGTTTGCATTTCTGAACAACTGTTGGAGAAACATCGCGTCTTGCATCTTCTAAAAGAGAAAGCAAGTCATAGGTGCAATTTACAAGTACTGCATCTTGAAAATCCAATATGCCTAATTTTTCAAGTCCTGCTGCATTTTCAATAATCATCAGGTTATCCGCCATGAAGTCACGCAAAGACAAAACTTTAGGTAAGTTATGTAGGATTTTATATAGTGAAGTGAAAATTAGCTCAAGTTCATCTCGAGCAGAAGGATAAGAAGCAGAATCAATATTATGTTGCAAATACCACTCGCTGAATACTCTTACCCCCTCATTTAGTCGCTTAGGGTCATAAGGAGGTATTTGCAAATCACATGTTTCTATTTTAGCGAGTTTTATAAGAGCTTTCGTGCATAGCTCATAACAAGGCATTTCCAATTCTGGTTGCGATATTAGATATTTGGTCAAAACAGCATTTCCAAAATCCTCTATGAGTAGATATCCCTTTTTCAGGTCAGTCTTTAAAATTGCAGGAGTGCGAAGGCCATTTCTCTTAAGCAAAGAGGCTATATAAATAAATGCACCAAGTGAAGGATCTTTACTTGAATCCATCAGGATGTGAGAACCCAATTCTGAAGCAATTCTGTAATACCTACGGGCCGAACAGTCTGCAGGTAATGGAGTTATCTTATAAGCATTTATGCCAAACTCAGCTAAAAATCTATGGAATGACAAATAATGTTGAGGCACATGCTCACCTAAATGCTCATTTTGCATTGATAATTGGGATAATTTCATTCTCTATTATAAAATTGTCTAGTGCTCCTAGCTTAGAATATATTATATTGCCGCTTTTTCCAACAATTAAAGTAACTGGGATTCCCGTAGTACCCAGTTCCATAAAGAATCTATAGTTTTGAGCCACTGCCATTCTAGAATAAATATTTGGATCAAACGGAGTTGGTATGGCATTCTCATCATCCAAAATTTCTAATCCTACTAAATCTGCTTTATCTTTTAGAGCGGTTTTTGCAAGAAGCCTTTTATCTTTAACGCAGTATGAGCAATTAGGGCCAAAAATATGAATTATAGATTTCTTGTCAATTTTAAAAGGAGAGCCATTCTCATTTATAAGGAAGCTGAGATTCACTTTAGTCGCACGCAAATCCTGCCTGTATACAGCCTCACTTGAATCTAGCAGAGAGAAGAGCACTCCAGCTATTGCGAATACGAATACTATGATATTAAGATATCTGTTCATTTAACAAATCCATTTCAACTTTAAAAATACTATAAAAATTATCGAGCAGAATGCTATCAAATTCTTCTAAGGAAATATTAATACCTAATGACTTGAGCGAACACACCCCAAAATCCGCAAGTCCACACGGCACTATACCTTGGAAGTAGCTAAGATCTGGATTTATGTTTATCGCAATTCCATGATAGCTTACCCATTTATGAAGTTTTATGCCTATCGCCGCTATTTTTTGTTCTTGGCCTTTATGTTTTACCCAAATGCCAACACGGTTAGGCACCTTATATGCATCAACTGAAATTTTCGATAAGCTATCAATCACCCAATCTTCTAATTGATTTATGAATAATCTGATATCTGGCTTATCACCATGCAACTTTTTCAAATTAAACATTGTGTAGATAACGCGTTGCCCAGGCCCATGATACGTGTATTTCCCGCCTCTTGATACCTGGTGAACTGGAACACCTTTAGCATTTAAAAGCTCTTCTACCTTCGCACTTACACCTGCGGTGTAAACATGAGGATGCTCTAAAAACCATGCTTTGCCCAAAGAATTATCTTGGTGAATGCATTTTACAATCTCGGGCATTTTTTGTTCTGAACAGGTATATTCAACGGGTTCTTTACTTATATAAATTTCGCATTTATCAGACATGGGATCCAAAATCTCTCTCTATCCAATCTTCTCGAACTTTTATATATAAAAAAAGCCTGACTTTCTTATCAAGTAGTTTACCAATATGGTAGCGCGCGCGCTTGCCAATTTCCTTAATTTTAATTCCACCTTTGCCTAGTGCAATTGCTTTTTGCGATTCTTTAACAACAAATAGGGCTTGATGTATTGTAACAAGCTCACCCTCTTCTTCCCACATTTCGGTTTCCACTTTCAGTGAGTATGGAATTTCTTGGTGTAGCAGAATAAATGCCTGCTCCCTAGTAATCTCTTCGCAGATATTACGGATTGATTGATCTGTAATTTCTCCATCTTCATAGTGCCAAGGGCCAGGTTGCGCATGAGATTTTAAAAAATCTTTTATGCGCTCTACATGCGATTCATTCATAGCAGAGATCGGGATAATCTCCTGAAAAATATTTTCATCACTTAGCTTCTGGATAAGTGGTAAGATCTCATCCTTAGTTACTAAATCAGTTTTATTGATGATTGCAAAAAGTGGTTTTCGCGTACTTTTCACAAATGAAAGAATATCTTTATGCAAATCTGCTTTTAGCTTGTTTACATCAAACATTAGGCACACTATGTCCGCTTCCTCAAACGAGGTTTTAGCAGATTTTACAATCGCTTTCTCCAGCGTGCGTTTGGCATCAAATAACCCTGGGGTATCTATGAAAATAATTTGTGTTTCGCCTTCTGTCACCACACCTTTTATATTGTGACGCGTGGTTTGCACTTTATGGGTCACAATAGAGACCTTCTCACCTACCAACGCGTTGAGCAAGGTTGACTTTCCTGCATTAGGCTCACCTATTAATGCAACGGTTAAACTCTTTTGATTATTCACTTTCAATACCATTTAATTTAATAAAATTTTGTGCAGCTTCTACTTCGGCTCTTTTTATGGAGCTACCAGATGCTATCGCTTCTTTATACCCTTCTAGCCCAATTGTTACTGTAAATAATTTGTTATGCGCTAGTCCAGTTTCACTCTGCAAAACATATTTGGGAATTCCTAATTTGTTTTTTTGCGACCATTCCTGAAGTAAAGATTTAGCATCTCTTCTAAACGCATAGTCTCGGTTGTTTATAAATGGCTGCCAGTAAGGTAAAAACAATTCTTTAGTAGTGCTGTAATCAGAATCTAGATAAACTGCAGCAATCAATGCCTCTAAGCAGTCTTCTAAATTCTTTTCATTAGTGCGGCCACCAGTTGCTTCTTCACCACGGTCTAGTATCATAGCAGCATCTAAGCCAATAGCTAAAGCGACTTGTGACAGCGTATGGGTGCGCGCTAAGTTAGATTGAATCTGCGAAAGCTTGCCTTCATTAAGATCTGGAAATTCAGCGTATAAAGTTTCCGCTAATATTAAATTCAATACATTATCCCCTAGGAATTCCAACTTTTGATAACTTGTATAAGCCTTATCTTTTGAAAGGCTTGGATGTGTAAGGGCCGTTTTAAGTAAAGATTCGTCTTTGAAAGTATATGCTAATTTCATTTTATAAAGCTAAAAGCCCTGCCAGTATCTAAGTTTTTAAAAAATTGAATAGGTGAAAAGTCATAGGTAAATAACAAGTAATCTGCCCTGCCTACTAAACGGTCAAATGGCACATATCCCATATCATTTAAATAGCGACTATCAACAGAATGATTCCGGTTATCTCCCATGAAAAAAAACTGCCCTTCTGGGACTTTGTAAACTGAAGTTTCATCTGGGAATGAGTCTCTATCAACTCCATTTGCTTGAAGAATGCTATAGGATTTAATTCCTTCTATAGTTTCTATATACTCAGTTAGAGCACGCTCTTCGCCAAAATAGCCTACACGCTTGTACCCCCCTTTAAGTTCTCTAGGTATTTGCTGGTTGTTGATGTATAGAATTCCATGCTTAACCTGGATTTCATCGCCAGGAAGACCTATTAATCTTTTTATGTAAAAGGTCTCGGGATCCTTAACCCCTTTGAACACTATAATATCTCCGCGAGTAGGCATTTTAGCAAAGATTCTGCCTTCAAATAAGGGAATACCAAAAGGAAAGGAATATCTGCTAAAGCCATATGCAAACTTTGATGTAAAGAGATAATCACCAATTTGCAAGGTAGGGATCATCGACCCTGATGGAATGCGAAAAGGCTCAAACAAAAAAGTGCGAAAAATTATAGCAATGATGATAGCCCAAAGCAGTGAGCGAAAAAATTCCTGCGCGCTAAATTCTTGGAATTTTTGTTTGATAATTGATAGCACTAAAGAACCCTTAAAGATTTTGTCATCCCATGATAATAGCTTGTGGGTGATTTATCAAGTTTTTAGAGATAGCATTACCTTTCGGGAATGGTATTAGGAATAGAGTCAAATGAATACTCTAGTTTTAGTGCTGCAAAATAGTCATTTAGCATATCTTTTGGTATTATGCATTCAAATGGCCCTGGTAGAGATGTACTCCCTTTTAACCCTGGCAGCTCCATATTTTTTGCGCCAAAGAATTCATGAAAATGGAGGTAGCGAGACAATTAGAAAAATATAGTGTTATGGTATTGTCATTTTTTTCAAAGCCTGCTGGTAAAACCTCACTTGCTCCTAAAACGGTGAAAAAATTTTTGATTGGTTCTAACATATGTATCTCCTATTCTACTCTATTTTATATTAAAAATATGATAAGCTAAGTCCAGGAAATAATAAGATTTAATATAATTTTATAAATCAAGGTTTACTGTTTGCACTATAAAGTGTAAAATAGAGTTATATAAAAAAGTAAATGTTATGTTGGCTTACCTAAATAAAGAAAACGGGAGCCAAAGTTTCGGTGATTCATTACGTGGTTTGTTGTGGCAAGTTGCAGAGGTTGATGAAAGAGCAGTTTTAAGTATTGTTCAGAAGTTAGGTGTTTCCGAAATTTTAGCTACCATCCTGTATAATAGAGATATAAAAACTGCAAGCGAGGCAGATTTATTCTTATCCCCTAAGCTTAAGTCTTATATGCCCAATCCTTTTGCGTTATTGGATATGGAGAAGGCTGCAAGCAGGATCGCAGATGCAATTATAAATAAAGAGAAAATTGCAGTCTTTGGCGATTATGATGTAGACGGAGCAACTTCTACCGCTTTGCTTAAGCGTTTTTTCAGAGATCTTGGCTTGGATGCAGAAATTTACATACCAAATCGGGTTCTAGAAGGCTATGGCCCAAGTGCAGAAGCCTTTCAGAAACTTAAAGATAATGGCAATACTTTAGTTATCACCGTGGATTGCGGCACCGTTTCTTTTGAACCTATTGAGTATGCAAAGTCCATAGGCCTTGATATCATTATATTAGACCATCACCTAAGCCTAGATTCATTGCCGAATGCAAATGCAATAGTGAATCCAAACCGCTTTGATGAGACTTTTGAGTACAAATATCTTGCGGCAGTCGGCGTGGCATTCTTCACAACAATTGCGGTTAGAAGCAAGCTTAGAGATGCAGGTTATTTTGAAGGCAAAGAAGAACTAGATTTAATGAAATATTTGGATCTTGTAGCTTTAGGAACTGTTTGCGATGTTATGAATTTAAAAGGCATTAACCGCGCTTTTGTGGCGCAAGGTTTAAAGCTAATTAATAGCCGCAATAATATAGGCCTGGCTGTTTTAAGTGATGTTGCAAAGCTGGATTCTGCCGTTCAAAGTTACCACCTAGGCTTTATACTTGGCCCTAGGATTAATGCTGGCGGTAGAGTTGGAGAAGGCTTACTTGGCTCACAGCTACTTTCTACAGAAGATCCTAATGAAGCATTAGAAATATCGCTTAAATTAGAGCGCTTGAATGATGAGCGTAGATCAATAGAGGCGGTTACACTTGAAGAGGCAATTAATAAAATTGAATCTACCCGCCTGCATGACAAGCCTATTATCATGGTAAGTGGAGAAGGTTGGCATCAAGGCATTTTAGGGATTATCGCTAGTAGATTAAAAGAGAGGTATGGGAAACCAAGCGCAGTTGTATCTTTAGTAGATGGCGTGGGTAAAGGGTCCGCAAGGTCGATTACTGGCATAGACATGGGGACATTACTTGCGAATGCAAAAATCTCGGGTTTACTGCTGCAAGGTGGCGGGCATGCTATGGCTGGTGGCTTCTCGGTAGAACAGCTTAAGCTTGAGAAATTTTATGAAGTTATTTGTGAGCAATTAAAAGACACAGATGATGTAGTTGAGCGCGCTAAAAGAATTAAAATTGATGCTATTTTAAATCTATCAGCAATAAATGGGGCTTTAGTTAAAGCTGTGGGTGGCGCAGCGCCTTTTGGGTCGGGAAATCCGCAACCAAAATTCGCCATAAGCAACGTTGTAATAGTAGATGTGCGAATTGTTGGTAAAGCACATATAATGTTTATAGTTGCCGATAAGAAAACAGATAGTAAAATAGCAAACACAGTTAAGTGTATTATGTTTAAAGCGCTTGAGACAGATATAGGAAACTTTTTACTTAAGGGTATAGGTAAAACTGTGAGTGTAGTTGGCACTATCCAAGCCCATCATTTAGATGACTCTAGAGCTGACTTCATAGTTGAGGATGTTGCGGTAAATGCATAATGTAGCACAACAGCTAAGTTTCGGCATAATTGGGGCGGGAGCATGGGGCAGTGCCTTTGCCAAATTAGCAGCAATTAATGGGAACGAAGTTTTACTTTGGGATAGAAGCTCTGAAGTTGTTGAAAAAATTAATTACGAGCAAAAATTTAAAGCAGTTAAGTCTTTAGAAGAATTAAAAAATTGCGAGGTTATAGTTATCGCACTGCCTTTTCAGATAATTAGAAATTTTCTGGGCAGTAACCTGATGCACCCCCTACAAAATAAAACGTTTTTATTGCTTTCAAAAGGCATAGAAATTTCCACCCACGCTCTTGGCCATCAGATTTTTTCTGACGCTAAAATTGCAAATAGTTTTGCTGTACTTTCTGGGCCAAATTTCGCCAGTGAGATCATAAATAGCTTGCCAGCTGCCGCCGTGGTGGCTAGCGAAAATGAGGATCTAACAATCGCGCTAAAAAATTCATTAATGTCCGGTACTATGAGGATATATAAGTCGTCTGACGTAACCGGCGTTGAAGTATGTGGGGCAGTAAAAAATGTTATAGCAATTGCAGCAGGTATTGCAACGGGTGCCGCATATGGCGAAAATGCAAAATCCGCGCTAATTTGCAGAAGCTTAGTGGAAATAGAGAATTTAGTATGTGAACTTGGCGGTGCAAAAGAAACTGTATTTGGCTTATCTGGCATTGGAGATTTAGTGCTAACCTGTGGCTCTAGCACATCACGTAACTTTGCACTTGGCTTTGCAATTGGCAAGCAGGGGTATCTTGGTGATTTATTAAAAGACAATCCCAAAACTATAGAAGGGGTCTCTACTGCAAAAGCAATAAAAGAGATAGCTACGGAAAGAAAAATTTCTATGCCTATTTGCGAAGAGGTTTACCAAATACTCTTTAACAATAAAAAGGTTAGTGATTCACTAAAATCCTTGATGACCAGGGCTTGAACTGTTTATAGCTTTAGTTTCAATATGGCTTGAAGCGGAATTAAAATGTGGGTTATAATCGTTATGACCAACATTGCTATTAATCAGTTTACCTCCACTTAGCGAAGAATTTGTTAAACTATTCAAAGCCCAATCAATACCTGCTGTAGACACAATCGTTTCAAATTCTCTTCTTGCAACTTGGTTTGTTTTTTCACCTAAAGCTAAAAATTTATTAAAGATATCCGCACCCATTTTAGCTACTTTATATGAAAGGGCTGAGTTATTATGCAAAGCTTGTATCATAGGATTGTTATATTGCATCATTACAGAAAAAATTTTAACAGTGCTTAGAGGCTGAGAAGGAACTTCTAAAGTTTTTAACAGACTACCTATTTGCAATAAATTTTTTATCTTTTCATGTGTGCCTATTTGCTCAAATATTATTAGAAACTTTCCTTTCTCATTTTTATATTCGGTATCAGTATACAACCTATTTTCACCTTTAATCTTTAATTCCACAATGCAGTTGGAAAGAAATTTGATTCCATTTTGATGCAAGCTTCTCTCACACAAACCTTTTTCCAAAGCCTTCTCAAATTTGTTTAATAAATTCGGATCCATCCTAAGATCTGGACTTATCATTGCGTAATGATTTTGATAAAAGTTTAAGTGACTTCTTAAGTTAACTTTTACTACGCCTTTTGAATTCTCATTAATAACTTCACCATTAATGAACCATGAAGTATATACTTCAGGAGCAGGAGAAAGCTCTTTAAGAGCCGAAGCAAGAATAGACGCCTTTTGTGCTTGGAAAAATTCATGAATTTTAATTGGATCAAATTCTTCAAAATCTATAGCCGCTTCAGTCTCAGCAGCCTCTCTCTTCTCTATAAATCCTTCCTTTAACAAACCTGCTTTTAAGCTAATATCAATAAGGAGATCTGCATTTACTTCGCCCATAACATTAGCTAGCTCTACTTTGTCTCCAATCATTATTAATAAGAAAGCTTGATAAATTTTTGCAGTAATATTGTTTGGATCTAGAATTAAAACTTCTTTTAATAAAGCTACCGAGTTCTTTATTGAGCTTTCATCTTCCAGGGCGTGCAATGCTAGATTAAGATATAAACTTGTTAAAAAGGGTGAGGTGGGATTTATTTGGTGAACTTCTGCAATTAACTTCTTAGCATTGGAAATATCTTGGTTGCCTAGATATATAATTGCACTAAATGCTTTTAAAAGATAATTTGTAGCAAATTCTAAAGGATATTGTTTTTCCTGCTCTACAAGAAATGCTAACCCTTTTTCATATTGAGAACAATCTATAAAAGTTTTGAGCACTTTTGTGATAGCATAACCTAAATTAAGTGGAACTTCTAACTGGTCCACGGATTCCATCATTTCTACCGAAAGCTTAAAAAAATCAAGCCGGCAGTCTATTGAACCGCTTAAATCTCCTAGCTCAAATAAACCCTCACTTTTAAAATCTAAAACCAACACTTTATCTGCTAAATTAGGTAAATCTTTATCTACTTTGTTTAAGAAATCTTGCCATGTTATCTTTTTTAATAAAACCCTGATATAATATGCCAAGAGTATAGTTTGTTCTCCACATTTTGATTGAGAGCACACCAGCTTTGCTTTTTCATATTTGCCAGATTGCAATAAATTTGCAATGTGGCGTCTAAATATATCTCTATCATCCTGCTTTAACTGAAAAGCTTTTTCATAGGTATCATTAGATTCTTCATGTTTCATAAGATAATTTTGGGCATATGCTAAATTATAATGCAGAAAGGCCAATAGCTTATTATCTTCTGCCCCTGACAATCTTGATAAAGCTAATTTAGCAGCAGCCTCACCCTTTCCAAATAACCCTATACTGTTATATTCTGCAGTTATTAAATTACAAATTTCTATTTGTAGTAAAGTAGGCTCTTCTTCTTTACTAGTCATATTTAGGGCATAATCTAAAAGTAATTCAGCTTGTTGAGCTTGATTTACTGTGCGAAAAAAAAGACTAACTCTTAATAAAGATAATGCAGCATATTCTTCATTAATTTTATGGGCTTTAATAAGCTTTGCAACGTAAACTATTATACTTTCTGCTTTTTGAGAACAGGTAAAGAAATATATGTCTATTATTTGGTTATATTGAGCTATTATATCGTTTGCTTCTTTCTTTATTATCTCTATGTGCTCAACCAAAATTTTTTGAGCTTCTTGCAAGCTTTGATGGTTAATTTTGGAAGATAAGATCCCCTTATAATATAATACAGCAGCTCTATTACTATAACTTTCTTCAAAATTAGTTTGCAACGGCAATGCTTCACCTACCTCAATCTTCCCTTCTTTTACATACTGTGAAAGCTCATAATATAGTAATCCCTCTGAAGTTTTAATACGTATATTAGCTTTCAAACTTTTAAGCTTTGTTATTGCAGGAAAATTCTGATATAAGGCTGCTACATGAAGCGGAGATAAATTATCACAGCTAAGTTTATTTAAGTTAGCTTTATGTGCATAGAGTATTTCGATTATCTGGGTATCGGGTGTTCTAACTGCCCTATGTAAGGGAGTGTCACCATTTATATCAACAGCATTAGGATCCAATCCAGCTTTTAATAATAATTGTACAATTTCAACTTTGCCATATAAACAAGCTTCGTGCAGCAAAGTAATATTATTTTCGTCTACTATACCTTTAAAATCATATTTTAATTCTTCAATTAGAAATTTAAGAATTTCTAATTTGCCACTCTGTACGGCCTTAATTGCAACAGCGCTGTACATTTCTTGAGCGGATATAAGAGGAGCTATTACAGTTTTTATTCGGTCTAAAGTAAAAACTCTCTTAATCTCTTGGGGCGTTAACACATTGAGCATGTGCTTAAATACCTCTTTTTCTACATCTAAGGTAAAATTCTTTTTTATGAAATTTCTATATAATTCCCTCATAACAACCCAAAAAATATTTTTATTTTCGAATTATATATTATATGCATTATTATTACCTTACTAGTTTAATTGTGCCTAATACTAAGTTGCATTCAAGATAATACTGATTTCATCCACGAAAATAATGAAAGCGATCTTATCACATGATTGTTTTTATTTAAGAATACCAATGCCTCATGCAGCCTATCCT
>JAQSWL010000060.1 GCA_029266655.1 Candidatus Midichloriaceae bacterium
GGGCTCAAGCTAAACATATACGCAGAACAACATATTGCTCTATAGACGACATCTTTAATACCTTTTTAGTATGACTCTTTTATGTGAACTTAGCTATAACACCGCATCCCCAGGTAATCTACGGATAAAGGTATAGAGCATTTCTCACAACATGGATTTCCTATAAACTCTACTTTACACCAGCATTTTTGGCAAAAACTGTGAGCTGAATCAACCTTTTGGTTGCAGGAAATGCATTGCAATGGGTATAATACATCGGTAATCGTCTTAGCAATTTTTCGTAAGTTATTTTTTAAATGCAGCATGAAACAAATATTATTTTTGATAAATCTTTTAATGAAACGCAATTAAAGCGTCATGCTAAGAACTTTTCAAGCGATATAATATTCCGCACTACTTCCGATATAATTTTAGAGGAAATTAATTTATTAAAAGAAGTACATAAGCGAGATTTTCCAAAGATAGGAGCCATTAATTTTTTCCCTAGCATGAAAATGGCATGCGAAGAATTTAACCCTGGGCATAAATACGATTTGGTGATTTCTAATTTAATTCTTCACCATGAAAACGATTTGCTTAAAAAGTTGATATTGTACAAGCAAAGCTTGAATGAAAATGGTGTTTTATTAGCAACCTTGTTTGGAGGTGGAACTCTTAAGCAGCTGAGGCGGATTTTAGAGAAAACAGAGCTGGAATTAAAAGGTGGCGTCTCTCCAAGAGTGATTCCCATGATAGATGTAAAAGATGCTGGTCGTTTAATGCAAATGGCAAAATTTAGCCAGGTTGTTGCAACCGTTGATGAGCTTGCAACCATTTATAAAAACTTCCAAGACATGGTAAACCATCCTAGAAAAATAGGGCAAAGTAATTGTATGCATTTACGTAATAAATTATACCTTGGGAAAAATTTTTTAAATGTGGCGGAGAAACATGCTAAAGAATATTTTAGCGATGAAAAATTCACCAATAGCTTTGATGTTGTAAGCCTAACTGGTTTTAATTATTAATATACTCCGTTAATTTGAAAGATTGGGGAGCGTAGCAGCTAATTTCTCCGCGTCCGCACCTATTAGTATAGGCTTACGGTGCTCTCCATTGCTGCTCCTTCCACTTTTCCAAATTTCCTGTCGTCTATACCTTTTGCCAACTCTTAATTTACGAGAGGTATATATTACTAGCTAAAGAATATCAGTATAAGCTTTAAGAATTTATATACTGAAATAATACCAAATCTCAAAATAAATTGAGATAGTAATGCCAGATTTTGGCAAAGTGCGAAGGGAAAAAGCAGTTGAATATTTTACATATTCATCAATTTTTTCCCAAGTGAATTTGCCAAAAGATGGGCTTTAATGCTCAATTTATTTTGATATTTGGTATAACAACGCTCCAAGTTTTTGTGCATCATTTACAGCATTTTTGTTTTCTACCTCTAATATAACTCTACTGCTACCAGACACAGCTATCTTAGCTGATAATTCATTATTTAGGTCAGAAGCATATATGGCCCCAAGCAAAGGCTTATGCTTTATGCGTATTAGGTCAAAGCCGAGTGAACTTCTATCTATTTGCATAAAAGAGAGATAGTCCAAGTCATCTAAACATAATTTAAATCCATGCCCGCTTAGCTTTTCGCGAAGTTCTAAGAAATATCCTAAATCTCTAAATACATCAGTTATAGAAATCGCAAGGACAATGCGTTGCTTAATAGAGTCTGGCAAAGATTCGGCTAATGTCCAAAATTCCTGGCTGGCTACAGTTGTAATATTTAGATTTAGCATATATGGAGTTGTACCACGCTTTTTGCTTAATAGTGCAACAAGCTTAACTAGAAGTTTTAAATCCAAAAATTCTTTAAAATATGCGTTCAAATAAACATTATTGCTGATATCAAAATTCTCTCCGATAACATATGCTATACCTTTTACGTCAGCATAAATTTCATCAAATACTTTATTTGTCTCTTTTTCTGGCAGGTGTTTGAATATTGGTTTGCTTTTCATCAAAACATCCCATTCCACAGGCGCCAGCAAATCTTCTATAGTTGAGCTAAATAAAGAAACGATTGATCCCTTAAAATTCTTAGAATTTTGGTTAGCAGCGTATGCGGATATTAAATTCTGACAGGTATTCAAAAATTTTGCCCAGTCTTTTGGATAGAAAACTTGTGAATGCCGATCTAAAAAATCTTCAGCCAAAGTTAGTTGCGCATTATCATCTGAAAATAAGTATTGTACTTGATATAAGCAATCTTGGATCAGCTTTTCATTACGCCCACGGTATACAATTAGAATGTCTTTATTTTTAAATGCGTATATATCACCAATTGAACTTTTGAATTGATCTCTAAGCACGTTTATTACAATTGATAGGTGTTCGCCAGAAGTAGCATGGTCTAACTTAGAAAGAGAAAAATATATGCCTATGGCATCGCGCGTTTTCTCTAAAGTTGGAATGGATGAGACAAGCCTTTGATCCGCTTCATTTATATATAAATTCATATTGCTCGCAAACCCTAAATACTAAGATATTCATAATAGCTAAAATAATGCTCAGAAAAAGTATTTTTAGCGTTTATAGCTAGTTCTTCTGTTTCAAAAATTCCAAAGCAGGTGGACCCGCTCCCAGACATTTTTGCACTTAAGCACCCATGAGTATTTTTTAGTTTAGTTATCAGCTCTTCAATCTCAGGTCTTAGTTTAATTGCAGCTGGTTCTAAAGCATTCTTGCCAAAAATTACATTTTCTAAATTAAGCATATTTATCTCTGTCGAAAAAGTAAAACCTCCAACTTCATACACTTCTTTTGCCGAGAGCTCAAAGCCAGGATATACAATAACTATATGTAGAGATTTTGCAAAGTTAATAGGTTTTATTACTTCTCCTATTCCAGTAACCATAGCAGGAACGGGAGATATAAAATAAGGGGCATCAGCCCCTATCTTAAGTGCTAAATTTTTTAAATCTTTTTCTTCTGCCCTAATGCCCCAAAACTCTGGTAGCGCCTTAAGCAAAGCTCCAGCATCAGCAGCACTTCCCCCAAGCCCCGCACCAATTGGTATTTGTTTATGGATGGTAATAAGAACACCCTTCTTCACATTATAAAAATCTGCCAAAAGTTCGGCTGCTTTTTTTGCAGTGTTGTTTGGGCAATCAAGTTTAGGAATTTTAACTTCTATGTGAGAGTTGGATTCAATGGTTATTTCATCATGTAAAGCAAGAGGTGCAAATAGGCTCTCCAAAAGGTGATACCCATCTGCACGCTTACCGATTATATTCAAAAATAAATTTATCTTTGCTGGGGCTTTGATAAACATTTCTTACCGCTCTACAAAAGAAGCTTCTGTCTTGGGATCAATTGTTAGAAATCATCTTAGCAAAGAAGGCTTCATTAGATTTGGTGTCATGCATTTTATCCATCAAGAACTCAATTGCATCAACAGTACCCATAGGGTTAATGATTCTTCTAAGCACCCACATCTTAGTAAGCGTTGCTTTATCAACTAACAAGTCCTCCTTACGAGTTCCAGATTTAGCAACGTCAAGAGCAGGGAACACCCGCTTATCTGCTACTTTGCGATCTAGAATAATTTCTGAGTTACCAGTGCCTTTAAACTCTTCAAAGATTACTTCGTCCATGCGCGAGCCGGTTTCAATTAATGCCGTTGCAATAATAGTAAGGGAACCGCCTTCCTCAATATTACGAGCTGCGCCAAAGAAGCGTTTAGGACGTTGTAATGCGTTAGAATCCACACCACCAGAAAGAACTTTACCAGATGAAGGAACCACATTGTTATAAGCACGAGCAAGTCTGGTTATAGAGTCTAATAGAATTACGACATCATGCTTCATCTCAACCAAACGTTTGGCTTTTTCAATTACCATTTCCGCTAGTTGAACGTGTCGAGTAGAAGGTTCATCAAAGGTTGAGCTAACTACTTCTCCACGAACAGAGCGAGCCATGTCAGTCACCTCTTCTGGGCGCTCATCAATTAAAAGGACTATTAATTTAACATCTGGGTTATTAGTAGTTATTGAATGCGCAATGTTTTGTAGCAACATTGTTTTACCAGTTCTTGGAGGAGCAACGATTAATGCCCTTTGCCCTTTACCTATAGGGGTTACAATATCAATAACCCTTTGGCTTAAATTAGAATGGTCAGGAGTTTCAAGTCTTAGTCGTGTATTAGGGTAAAGCGGTGTTAAATCTTCAAAATGCACCCGGTGCCTTATGTAGGAAGGATCTCTGCCATTTACAGTATTGATTTTTATAAGTGCAAAATACCTCTCTCCTTTTTTAGGGGCGCGCACAGGGCCAGAAAGAGCATCGCCAGTGCGAAGTCCCATTCTGCGAACTTGATTTGGAGAAACATAAATATCATCAAGACCAGGCGTATAGTTTGCTTCTGAAGATCTTAAAAAGCCATATCCATCGGTCATTATTTCAAGTACGCCTTCGCCTATCATTACACCGCCTTTTTCAGCTAAGTGTTTTAGTATGATAAAGACCAAATCATGTTTAGGAAAGTTGTTAGGATTTTCTACACCAAGTGATTCAGCAAGTGCGATTAAATCTTCTGGGCTTTTCTTTTTTAAATCTCGAAGGTTAAATGTAATTTCAGATTCTTCTGCTACGGCAACATCATGATCTGCTGAAAGAATTTCTTTAGATTCTTCTTCTAGCAAAAGGTTTTCTTGAGGGCTGGGCTCGGATCTCGGGCGTCTTGCAGATTGAGCTCTAGATTTAGAGTTGCTCGCCTGACGAATAACTGAGGTGTCACTTTTTTCTTGAGTTGTATCGGCTTCTGGAGCTGCCTGAGGTTGACTAACTTCTACTTTTTTTAATGTTAGTTTAGATTTTGGTTTTATGTTGATAGATGTAGATTGTTCTGTGTCAACAGCGATGTTTTCTATTTTTGGTTCGTTTAAAGTAGTCATAACTCCTTACTGTTAAAATTTATGTTTTGAAAAATTATGGGAATTCCATTAGAGAAGATGGCAGTAACCTAAGGTTAAGTAAAAGACGCCATGTGCCAGACATCAAAGCACTTAAGTCACATTCTGTCAAACACTTTATGAAAAAAGAATATTATTTCTTATTCCGGTAAGGAAAGAAATTTTTCTTATTTTTCGCAAAGGTCTGAGACATCGCGAAGCTTCTTTGCTATTATTACTTTTCTTAATCTGCTTTATTATCTTCATACATAGGCTTGCTACAAGCTTTAAGTATGGGCATAATTCGTTTATGTATAATATGCATTTCATCTGCATCATTATCCTGGTGCCCATAAATAGCGCTAAGAACTTCGCATATATTATCTACGCGATTGTAGTAGCCTGTAAAATAGGCTCTGCTGCCGCAAAAATCTCTACATGAAGTCCCAGATTCTTCTCCTATAACCTCAATGCCATTCTCATCTGTTTTAAACTGAAGTATGCAAGTGCCAGCATCATCATCTACTTCAACAACCCCTGTTGGCAATATCTTACCACTCAGTGAGCATCTATGAGAGTTTGCCCCTACCGCCTCTATATCAAACTCTTTTACTCCACTACCTAAACTTTCACTATCACTGATAAAAAGCTCTCCCCATCCATTATCCGTAATATAATAATTATGGTATAGCTGAGCTTTAGGTTGCTGAGTTTGTTCTGCATATGCGGATGGAACAAATAAAAAAATGAGTGCAACTTTAATGCAAAAGAGAAGGGTTTTCATCGCAGCCTAACTATGCAGATCATTTATCGCGGCCGCGGTAAATATCCACTATTTGTTCAAGCAATTTAAGAGCTTCTTCTCTTGGGCGTTGGAAGGTATTTCTACCTATTATTGACCCATTCCCACCGCCATCTCTAATGGCTTTCACCTCATCAAAAATGTCTTTCTCAGATTTACCAGCGCCACCAGAAAAGACGACTAAGCGCCTACCATTGAAACTGGATTGCATAATATGAGAAACTCTTTCTGATAAAGATGAGCGGGCGATTTTATTTGCTTCATAAACTTTTGCTGCTGCTTCTATTTCTAAAGCATCTATTGGTGGTTTAACCTTAATAATGTTTGCGCCCATTAATGCAGCCATGTGTGCAGCGTACGCAATAACATCTAGCGCGCTCTCTCCATTTTTGCTTACTTCTCCACCTCTAGGGTAAGACCAAACTACTGTTGCAAGCCCATAAGATTTAGCTTCCGCTATCATCTCTCTAACTTCTTCAAGCATTTCATAATTTTTGTCGGAGCCAGGATATATAGTGAAGCCAACCGCAGAACATCCTAAGCATAATGCATCTTTTATTGAGGCAGTAACAGCTTGATCTGGAGCTTTTCCAGCAGTTACTAATGAATTGGCGCTATTGATTTTTAAAATAGTAGGTATGCAACCCGCAAATTTATCGGCACCTAATTCTAACATCCCAATAGGTGCGGCATATGCGTTCATTCCAGCGTCTATAGCTAATTCATAATGATAAAGAGGATCATACGCAGCTGGGTTAGGGGCAAAACTTCTGGCAGGGCCATGTTCAAATCCCTGGTCTACGGGTAAAATAAGCATTTTACCGGTGCCTGCAAGCTTACCGCTCATAAGGATTTGAGCTATTTTCGAAAGAACGCCCGGATTTTCCGAGCTATAATTTTCTAAAATTCTTTTTACTATTTTTGTTAATTTCATATATAACATTCTTGGTTTTAGCAAAGTACTGTATAAGCCAACTTGTATTTAAAGTAAATATAAATGGAATATAAATATGAAGTGGACTGAAATTTATGAAATTGCTATTTCACTTGAGGAGAAATATCCAGAGGAAATTATAGAACCAATTAAATTCACTGATCTGCAAAAATATGTCATGTCATTGGAAGATTTTGATGACGATCCAAAGCGTTGTAATGAGCGAATTTTAGAAGCCATACAAGGTGCCTGGATTAAAGAAAGGGCGGGGCTATAATATACTCCGTTAATTTGAAAAATTGGAGCGTCGCAGCTAACTTCTCCGCGTCCGCACCTATTAAGTATAGGCTTACGGTGCTCTCCATTGCTGCTCCTTCCACTTTTTCAAATTTTCTGTCGTCTATACTTTTTTGCCAACTCTTAATTTACGAGAAATATATTTATGGACTACTTTTTTCACTTCGCATTATTTTTGGCAGAATTTGGATTTTTAGGTCCATTATTAATATTCGGCATTTTTTGCGTAGACAAAAAAATATTCATAAACACAGCTATAGTTTGTTTCTTAAGCGCTTTTATCAATGCATATTTAAAATCTATTTGGCAAATACCATTGGACCCTTCGCTGGGAAAGGTGGGTTGGGCATTTCCCAGCGGTCACACCCAATTTAATTTAGTTATTTGGCTAAGCTTAATATATCAAATTCGTAAAGTTTGGATAGCTTTGGTTGGCGCTAGCATATCTATCTCATCTTATTTTGGGATGATCCATTTCCATTACCATAATTGGGATGACATTTATGGTGGGATTTTCTTTGCCGCATTAATATTTCTTGCATTTGTCGTGTGGGATTATTTTTGTAAAAACAGACAGCTTGTTCTTTTAATATTCAGCTTTGCAATATCTGTGTTCATTATGTTTACCTTGCCAGAGCAACCGCACCGGCATGAATGGCTTTACATATATTTGGGTATGGATACAGGGTTGCTAATATACCTTGTGCTAGAGCATAGAGGAAGCATATGCATTGTGTCTAAGGTAGATAGAAGGCACCTATTTGCTTTTACAGTATCGCTTATATGCATGTATGCAATTAAAGTTATTCATACAAACGCCCTAAGCCTTATATATCTTAAAGGCTTTATGCTTATAGCATTACCTTTAGCATTAGCATCATATGTTTCCAAAAGTGCTGCAAATTATAAGCTGGTTGGTAACCGTCTATGATATGGAAGTGTTAACAAAATAATTTAAATTAAAGCAAAATTGAAGTAGAATAATAAAACCAATAAAAGAGGGTTTAATTATGAGAGAGAGCAGGAAATA
>JAQSWL010000061.1 GCA_029266655.1 Candidatus Midichloriaceae bacterium
CTTTCTTTGTGCTTTGCTTTTTATTAGTTAAATTTATTAATTTACTAGATATGGATGGACTATCGGTTGTTACGCTTACAGCACTTTCAACAGTTATGGGGTGGCGGCGCGCAAGTGACGACAGGCGTCGCAAGACTTTCAGTGGTTTTTTCCTCAAGTATACGAGTATTAAATTGATCCAAAATAACATGTCTTTTTATGCCGTTTTAGCTATAAAATCAAATACCAGTAGGCGCTTGAAGAAAAAATTTGAATTCTTAAAGAAGGTTTATTGGGGTACTAACGGTATTTGGTCGGATGGCTATTTCATATCAACAGTTGGTGTTAATGAGCAGGTGATACGAGCGTACATAGAGAAACAGGGGAAAGAAGATTCAGCGCAAGCGGAGCTTCGTCGAGCTGAGGTCATCATAGAATTTTAAAGCCTGCGGTATGCAATAGCACATTGATAAAACTTATTTTTTCTAATATACTTGCAAAAATTAAAATTTATTTAGATAAAAAATGCTGGAAAATACAGAATCTCCGGATTTAAAAATTTCAAAAATACTACACTTCATTGCAAACGAAGAAGAAAGTGAGTCAAATATTGCTAAGTTTAAGGAGCTGCTTTTAGGATTAGGTGATATTGTTCCTGAAGTAAAGATAGGTTTCAAAAGAAGTCAATTTATGACACTTGTGGGTTTTTGCTTTTGGCAGCAAGAACTCAAGCAGAAGTTTGTTGACTGCATTTTAGAATTTTCGCCAGATTTATTAGCAGGGTTAGGATCATTTAAAACCCTGAAATATACATATGATTTGACAGACAAAGGGGAAAATGGATACTCTTTACAGGCAATTTCTCCTTGGGAATGTTGGCATCTCTGTATCGCTCCACTTTTTATAGCAGCTACGGGAGATGAAGGGTTATCTAAAGTCAAACTAATTTTAGAGCATGATAAGTACCTTGAGGACGTTAAAACCGATGCCGGCTATAAAACATTTGTTAATTCTTACATACTGACAATTGAAAATTTTATTGGGCGTGAAGACACCCATGAGATTTTGGAAACTTTGCATGCCGAATCAGAGAGACTTGCTATTTCTTTAGGTGAGCAAGGTAATATGTCTTTACTTAATGAATGTTTAAAGATGGTGCATTACAAGTTGGAGGAGATAGATAACGCAGAAGCTTGTCAAAAAATCTATGATGAAATTTCTGCGGTTATACACAATTTTGAAAAGGGATACACAAGCGCTAGCTTTATGAAGATCATTTCAAATAATGTGTGGTTTCTGAATTTAAAAAATATATTACGTACGCATCAAGAATTTTGTGCAAAGCTGCTACCGCAAAGAACTTTGGAAAACCAGGTTTTTAACATACTAGATTTTATACAAAGAGAAGGAGAGACTGAGGAGAACGTTGCAAAGTTCGAAAATATGCTCGAGTGTTTAAATACTATGCTTAAAGGTTTTAATTGTGGCATTGCAGATATTGTGCTGCGGGATATGGGAATGTTCTATTCTCTGGCGGGATTTTGTGTTTGTGAGGATACGCAGTTTAAGCTGAAGTTTAAGCCGAAGTTTCTTAATTGCATTCTTGATGTTTCTCCAGATCTTTTAATGTCAGAGAAATGTATATTTAAGTATCCTTCTTTTATGAATTATGGGCCTCATCCCTGGGGGGTATGGGAAAGGATTAGATTGATTGAAGATCCGGTGTGGTTTCAAGATGGTGAATACTATAGCCCTCTTATAAAAGCGGTAATAAGCAAAGATTTGCTCCGAGTAACTACTATTTTAGAACACCCTATAATTGCTGATAGGGCAGCGACGCATAGGTGGGAGGTTTTAGAATGGAAAATTAAGTATTACGTAATGGCATGCCCTTTTATTTGGAAGGAGCAAGATGCTTCTTGTGCAAAGATTTTAGAAGCTTTTAAGTTTGCAGAAATGCTAAAGGAAGTTAAATGTTTAGGAGTTGCCGGAGAACAAAAGATTTTTGAGAATATTCAAAGGTTCTTTTATCAAAGCATTGAGGAGGAGAGTGCGGTTAAGGATAGGATAGTTGCAGAAATAATGCATCCTGCAAGAGAAGCTTTTGAGACGGGGATTTTGATACGGAATAACCCACAGGCTACACTTCTTTTAATGATTAATAATTCAAGAAAGCGAGGTTGCGAAACAGCAGGCACTGCTTTAATTACTGCTTCTAGTTGCGCTGAAGGAACTAATAAAAAAAACGCTAGTTTAGATAATACTGCATCTATTGATGAAACAGAGGTGCCATCTACGCTGCAATATATAGGTGGAGCGCTGATAGTAGGCTTAGGTGGCTATGTTATTCTTAAGTATTTCTCTAAAGATGATATGGACATAGGTCTTCATCATTAAGGAGTTCTGAATACAATAAAAATCTCGCAGAAAAACATTTATGGAATGGGGATATGTACTATACTAAAAAGATGATGTGAACTTTTCGAAAGTAAATACCCAGTGAAATTCTTGCGCTTAATTCATTTTGCGATTTGTTTATGTTTGTTGTGTAGTGGTGTTGAAGCTGTGGCTGGTGATAGGGCAAACATCAATAAAAAAGCAAAAAGTAAAAAGGGTGTAGCGGGCATACCTATAATACAAGATAAAGGGAAGCCAGAAGTTTACAATTTTGGGGATGATCCTAATATTACAGCAGCTGTTAGCTTTGCAATGAAAGATGATTTGGCTAGTGCTATTGCTGCAGCAGATAGATCTAAAGACCCAGAATTTGCCAGAGCTGCAGTGGAGGTGTTGCGGATATACAACAGTCCGTCGAAAATTGCATTTGGGAATTTAGAAAGCTTTTTAAAACATCATAGCTGGGTTCCGGAAGAAATCTTTCTGCCTAAAATAGAAAGTTCAATCAATTATAATACAAGTCACAAAGATCTAATTAAGTGGTTTAATTATAGAACTCCTATTACTAATCGAAGCAAATTCTTTTTGCTTAACGCTAACATAAAACTTAAAAAAATAGATATTAATAAAGATGAGGTTAAATCCAATTTGCGGAGTTTATGGCGTTCCACTGAATTTGATACTGCCACAGAAGAAAACATTATTACTGAATATAAAGATATTTTTACAGTAGATGATTTATTAAAAAAAATAGATTTTTTGATTTGGAATAATAATAATGCATTTGCTCAAAAATTAGCTGCTTTTTTGCCAAGCAAATATAGGCCTTTAATGGCTTCAAAATTAGAGGTGGCTAAGAATCCTGAGAAAGCATATAAATACTGGAAGAGTAGTGATGAGTTTATTAAGTATGCACACCTAAGAAACTTATCTAAAGATAAAGCTGATAAAAATTTCATTAAATCTCTTGAATATATTAGGCCTAAAGGCAACTATGAAAAATGGTGGAAGCTTAAAAACATTGCGCTGCGTGAAGCATTAAACAATAAGGATTTCCAAACTGCCTATAATTTAACGCAACATCATAGTTTAGAAGCAGGTGCCGCGTTTGCAGATGCTGAGTGGTACGGGGGGTGGATATCTTTAGAATTTTTAAAAAAACCGGATAAAGCTGTAGCACATTTTTTGCGTATGTATGAAAATACCAAGTTGGCTAATTCAAAATCCAAGGCAGCATATTGGGTGGCGCGCTCTTACCTTGCAACGAAAAATTTAGAGAAGGCAAAATTTTGGTATAAAAAAGCTTCAATATATACGTCTACATTTTATGGGCAATTATCTTTAGCAGAAAGCCGGGGTGCATCTAGATATAATTATTTTGATAGTCATCAAGGGCAGGGTAACTCTATGAGCACTCAAGTTGATAAAGATAAAACCAAGAAAATAGCGCTCTTAGCATACTATTTGTTTAAAGCTAATTATAAAATGCTTGCATATAATATAATAGATCACATACCAAAGTTACATTTGAATAGGGTAGATATTGAAGCTGCAGCATTTTTCTTTAATAAACGCGATTTGAGGCCTTTAGCGGTGGAGCTTGGCAAGTCTTCTGCAAATAGGTCTTTCATCTTGATAAAAGGAGCATATCCTAGCAATATTAAAATTACTAACACAGCGTTACCTAAGGCCTTGTATTTGGCTGTAATAAGGCAGGAAAGTAATTTTGACCATTTGGCTTTAAGCTCTGCAGGTGCTAGAGGATTAATGCAGCTGATGCCTAAAACCGCTGGCGTGCTAGCATCAAGATTGAGACTTCCTAAAGATGCTTATGCCTATGATCCTAATGCAAATGTATTAAAGGGTTCAACATATCTTGACCAACTTTACTCGCAATATGGCAATATAATTCTTACAGTTGCTGCATATAATGCAGGGCCTGGCAATGTGCAAAAATGGATTAAATTGCTCGGAGATCCAAGGAAAATGTCAGTAGTGCAGAAAATTAATTGGATAGAAACTATTCCATTTCCTGAGACAAGAAACTATGTAAAAAAGGTCTTAGAAAATATGGTAATTTACGATATGATGCTAGCTCCTAGTCACAATACTAGATCTATTATCAAATTTTTGGAATTATGATTTATAAGAAAGATACTATCTATGCGCTTTCCACCCTGTTAGGCAAATCGGGAGTAGCTATAATAAGAGTTTCGGGTCCAGCATGTTTTGAGATAGGTGAGAAGTATAACTTCGCTGATAAAATGATGTCTAACAGGTTATTTAGACATAACTTATACTCTCTTATAGATGCTTCGTTAATAGACGAATGTATGATTGTGTATTTTAAATCGCCACATTCTTTTACTGGAGAAGATGTATTAGAATTTCATACCCATGGTAGCGTAGCAGTTATAAAAAAATTGCTTTCTGAATTATCTACATTTGAAAGTGTGAGAATTGCAAGCCAAGGAGAATTTTCCAAACGCGCATTCCTTAATGGTAAATTAGATTTATCGCAAGCAGAGGGTTTGGCAGCTCTTATAGAAGCTGAAACAGAAATGCAAAGATTAGTGGCATCGCGGCAAATGGCAGGGGAGCAAAGCTCTTTATATGAGAGTTGGAGGCAAAAATTGGTGAAAATTTTGGCTCAACTTGAAGCGTTAATAGATTTCCCAACTGAAGATATACCTGAAGAAATATTAGCGATCGCTGCTGGTGAAATAAGTAATGTTAGTGCTGCCATACACAAGCATTTAAAGCAAACGAATAGTGCGGAAATTATAAAGAGAGGTATTAGGGTATGCATAATGGGAGAGCCAAATGCGGGGAAATCAACATTAATTAATTCAATTGCTCGCAGGGAGGTATCTATTACTTCTCAGATAGCGGGGACTACTAGGGATGTTATAGAAGTTAGGATGGATATTGCTGGATTTCCATTCATTTTTTATGATACTGCCGGCATACGTGAGAGTGGAGATATAATAGAAAAAGAGGGGGTTAAAAGGGCCTATGCCGCTTTAGAAGATGCAGATTTATGTTTATTAGTGGTTGACGCAACAAGCAGCATGCCAGAAAAATTAATTAATCACATAGCTGCAGTAAATAAGAAATATAAAATTGTAAGAAACAAGATGGACCTTGTTGCAAATTTAAGTGAAGATTGCGACGGACTAATAAATGTTAGTTTGCTTGGGGATGATGAGAAAGCAGTGCAATTAATAATTTCTTATTTAGAAAAACATGCGAGCGAAACTTTTACCCCCGCTGCAGAGCCATTATTAGCTTCCGAAAGACATAGAATTCTTCTGAGTGAAGCTATTAGCTATTTAGATGCATTTAATCTTAGTTATCCACTTGATGTATCAAGCGAATATGTAAGAATGGCTGCAACTTCCTTGGGGCAGATAATAGGGAAGATTGACGTTGAGGAAATTTTGGATACAATATTCTCGAGTTTTTGCATTGGTAAATGATGCAAATCTGTAAATATAATACCAAATTCCAAAATAAATAGAGCATTAAAGCTCATCTTTTGGCAAATTCACTTGGTAAAAAATTGATGAATATTAAAATATTCAACTGCTTTTTCCCTTCGCACTTTTTTTTCCCTTCGCACTTTGCCAAAATCTGGCTTTACTATCTCAATTTATTTATGAGATTTGGTATAATTTCTTTGCAAAATAAGGTATAGAAATAGCACAAGAACAAACTTTGAATTTAAAAATGTTTCACGTGAAACATTCGGGTGGTAAATATGAACTTTGATGTAATAGTTATAGGTGGGGGGCATGCTGGTTGTGAAGCAGCAGCAGCGGCAGCGCGTATTGGTGTAAGCACGTGCTTAATTACGTTTAGCAAAAATAATCTTGGAGAATTATCTTGTAATCCCTCGATTGGAGGTGTGGGTAAAGGCATCATTGTTCGAGAGGTTGATGCCATGGATGGGCTAATGGGAAAAATAATAGACCAGTCCGGCATTCATTTCAAAATACTAAATTCAAGTAAAGGTCCTGCTGTTTGGGGGCCAAGAGCGCAAGCTGATAGAGTATTGTATAAAAAAGCAATGCAAAAAGAAATTGCTGGTTATGTAAATTTATCAGTTTTAGAAGCAGAAGTTTGCGATTTGATTATTGAAAATTCTAGTATATGCGGAGTAGTTCTTAGTGACGGCACTTCGATAAAGTGCGCTTCGCTGGTTATAACGACTGGAACATTCCTAGGCGGGGTTATACACCGAGGTGAAACTATGACTCCAGCGGGGCGCATAGGTGAAAAGGCCTCAGTAAAGTTAGCCAATACTATTCGTGGCACAGGCTTAATGGTAGGCAGGTTAAAAACTGGCACTCCCGCCAGAATAAGAAAAGATTCAATTGATTGGGAAAATTTGGAAGAGCAGATTGGCGACAATCCACCCGTACCATTTTCTTTTATGAATGATGCAGTAAACATTCCTCAAATAGAATGCCGTATAACATATACCACAGAAAAGACCCATGAAATTATAAGAAATAATCTTAAAAAATCACCTATGTACAGTGGACAAATTTCCTCGGTTGGTCCTAGGTATTGTCCATCTATAGAGGATAAAGTATGTAGATTCGCAGATAAGCTGAGGCATCAAGTGTTTTTAGAGCCAGAAGGCTTGGATAGCGAATTGGTGTATCCTAATGGCATCTCTACTTCACTTCCTGAAGAAATACAAGATGCCTTTATTCGTTCAATTCCTGGGCTAGAAAATTGCGTCTTTGATAAATTTGGATACGCAATAGAATATGACTTTATAGACCCCAGGGAATTAAGATCTACCCTGGAAACTAAAAAAATTTCTGGCTTATTTTTGGCTGGGCAAATTAATGGAACCACAGGATATGAAGAAGCTGCAGGACAAGGGTTGGTTGCAGGTGCGAATGCTGCTCTTAAATTGTCAGGAAGAGAGATTGTTCTTTCTAGAGCAGATTCTTACATAGGAGTAATGATTAATGATCTAATAACTAATGGCACGAGTGAACCTTATAGAATGATGACTTCGAGAGCCGAGTTTCGTATCCACTTGCGATCTGATAATGCTGATATGAGGCTTACAGATAAGGCATATGCAGTTGGGTTGGCAAGTGAAGACCGTATTGCAAAATTTAGAGATAAAAAAGAAAAGATTATAAATTTAAAAGCCAAGTTGGATAGTAAAAAATTTTCCCCACATCAGCTACAAGAATATGGAATAAGTATTTCTAATGATGGGGTGAAAAGATCGGTTTACCAAGTTATGGGATTGCCTAATATTTGTGAAAAAAATTTATTTAAATTACTCCCAGATGAATTAATTGCTTTAGAAGCAAATAATCAAGTCGCCGCTTTTTTGAAGGCAGAGGCAATATACCAGGTGTTTGCTAATAAAATAGCTCAAGATGCTGAAATTCTCCAAGAAGAGGAGCGTATGAGAATTCCAGAAGATTTTGATTATGTAATGATGAAAGGCATTTCTAATGAGCTAAAAAATAAATTAAAATTAATAAATCCATCTACCATAGCTGAAGCAAAGCAAATACAGGGAATGACACCAGCAGCCCTTATAGCAATAATAGTTTATTTGCGTAATAAAGCAGGAAATAAAGCTTCGCATAAACAGTTGATGACAGCGGGGAAAAATGCCTGAGTTTATAGACGCCTTGAAAATGGAAGGTAAAAATGTTTCACGTGAAACATTTGAAAAGCTAAAATTGTATTTTGAATTAATAAAAAAGTGGAATAAGAGCATTAATCTTGTTTCTAGAAAAATACATGAAAAAGATTTACTGGCTCATATGCGAGAATCTATGCTTCTAGCAGAAGTATTAGGAAATACAGGGTCTTTTATGGATTTAGGGAGCGGTAATGGGCTGCCTGGTATCATTTTAGGTATAATGGGGCTAACTGGCATTTTAGTGGAAAGGAATTCTAAGAAATCCATTTTTTTAAAAGAAGCAGCCCGAATTTTGGAAATTAATATCAAGGTTATAAATTCTGACATCAGAGAGTGTCATGACCTTTTAAAGGAAGATGATCCCAAATTTATTGTGAGTAAAGCAGTAAGCAGTGCTGTTCATGTAGTAGATCTTTGTTATCCAATAATAAATAAAGATACTAAAGTGTTTTTATTGAAAAATAATGCTATGATACAGGAGCTTGAGGAGCTGAAAGAAAAATATCAATTTAAGTCAGTTATTATTGAAAACAAAAATCTAGATGATAATGTGATCTTAAAAGTTGAGCATATAAAATTAAAATGACAGATCTGAACATTCATAAGCATATTATTGCTATAGCCAATCAAAAAGGTGGCGTTGGGAAAACCACAACTTCTGTAAATTTAGCAACTGCTACAGCAGCTATAGGCAAAAAAACCTTAATTATAGATCTTGATCCTCAAGGTAATGCTTCAACAGGATTGGGGATTGATAACCATAGCAGGAGAGTGGGTGCTTATGAAGTTATAATAGGGCAATCTAACGCTAAGGATGCTATACAAAATACCATAATTCCTAAGCTTGATATAATTCCAGCAAATGTGAATCTTGCTGCTGCTGAGATAGAGTTAATAAATGTAAACAGCAGAGAATTTTTGTTAAAAAAAATCTTGCACGATGATCTCAAAGAAGACTCATATGAGGTAATTATAATAGATTGCCCACCATCGCTAGGCTTATTAACCATAAATGCCTTAGTTGCTGCAACAGGGATAATAATACCATTGCAATGTGAATTCTTTGCACTAGAAGGATTAGTTCATTTAATGAATACTGTAAACCTAATAAAGAAGTCATATAACCCATCTTTGCAAATAGATGGTATAGTTTTAACCATGATGGATAAAAGGAATAGACTAAGCTTATTGGTTGAAGCAGATGTTAGAGCAACATTTAAAAACCTTGTGTTCGAAACCACAATACCTCGCAATATACGGCTTTCTGAAGCCCCATCACATGGTAAACCCGCCCTGATATATGACAGTAAATGCCTTGGCTCAGTTTCCTATATGATGCTAGCAAGAGAGGTATTAACAAAAAAAAATTTATTAAATGATAACGAGAGGCAAAATGTTAAACGAGAAAAAAGTGTTGGGTAAAGGGCTATCTGCATTAATTTTAGATAACCCAGTCAACATCTTTGATACCGACACTAAAATTGAAAATCGCAGGACAGAAATAGATTTAAACCAAATAGAGCCAAACCCGTGGCAGCCTAGAAAAAATTTCTCCGAAAATGAATTGCTAGATCTTAAGAATTCTATATTAGAGCATGGCCTAATTCAGCCAATAATTGTAAGGCACCATGAAGGGAAATATCAAATTGTAGCAGGGGAGCGCAGATGGCAAGCATCTAAGTTAGCAGGTAAGCAAGCTATTGTTGCAATAGTAGTGGATTTTGATGACAAGCAGATGTTGGAAGCCGCTCTTGTTGAAAATATTCAAAGGCAAGATTTGAATCCAATTGAAGAAGCTAAAGCTTTTAAAGCGATGATGGAGCAATATGGCTACACGCAGGAGCAAATCTCTAAGAAAATTGGGAAAAGTAGAAGTTTTATTGCCAACAGCGTGAGATTGTTGACCCTTCCTGAAGATGTTCAAAATAAATTAATCCAAGGTGAAATATCCGCAAGCCATGCCCGGACATTAGTAGGCAAAGAAAATGCCTCTGAGGTTGCTACAGAGATTGTGGACAAGAAACTCAACGTGAGATTTGCAGAAGGAATTAGCAAGCAAGGTAGAGGCCATGGTTCTGGGCCAGCACTAGGACATCATAACGATTCTGATCTTGCTGAAATTGAGAGATCTTTATCAGAAGCTTTGCAGATGAATGTGAGGATAAAAGACACTTACAATGGTGGAATTCTTTCAATTAATTTTTTATCTTTGGGTCAATTAGACCAGCTTATTCAAAAATTATCTGGGGCCAATCTAACTTTTTGAAAGAAAAGCCATGCTAACTGTAGGTAGTGCTTTTCCTCTTTCGTATTTGTCCAAAATCTATGAACTTTTGCCTAAATTATTTTTGGGAAGTGGTATAACACCAACTCTCAAAATAAATAGAGCATTAAAGCTCATATTTTACCAAATTTGCTTGGTAAAAAATTGATGAATATGTAAAATATTCAACTGTTTTTTCCCATCGCACTTTGCCAAAATCTGGCATTACTATCTTAATTTATTTTGAGAGTTGGTATAACTTATTTTAGGCCTCAATTAAGTAATTGCTTTAGAAATATATGATTGCTAAATTAAAGCAATACCAATTTTAAATAGTATCACATGGCGCTTACACCTGACCAAATAATAGACCGCATGAATCTAAAAAAACAGATGCTTAATTGGAGACTGTTTGCCATAGTAGTTTCCTTGCTATTTGCTTTTTTGCTAATATCTGGGAAAGATTTTAAATCAAGCTATTCTATAGATGGGGAGCATATAGCAAGAATATCAATTGAGGGACCTATTTATGATATTTTACCTAGAATAGATAACTTGGGTAAGCTTGCTGGTAATAAAAACGTTAAGGGTGTTATTATCCATGTAAATAGCCCAGGGGGTACAGCAGTTGGGGGGGAGAACTTATACCTAGCAATACGTAAAATTGCCAGAGAAAAACCAGTATCAATAGTGATGAGTGATATGGCCGCTTCTGCTGGCTATATGCTTTCTCTTGGGGCAGACCATTTGGTAGCCCATGAAGCTACTATTACCGGTTCCATAGGCGTTATAGCTCAAAGTTTTGAAATCACCAAGCTTGCAGATACACTAGGGGTAAAATTCCATAATTTTAAATCTTCTCCGTTGAAAGGTGGTCCTATACCAACTGAACATTTGACCCCAGAGATGCAACGTTCTATGGAATTAATAATTAGAGATACTTATGATTTCTTTGTGGGATTAGTTTCGGAAAGAAGAAACATTCCATTGGAAAAGTTACTTCCACTTGCAGACGGCCGAGCATATACAGGGAGACAAGCCTTTTCGCTTGGTTTGATAGATGCTTTAGGAGATGAAGATACCGCATACGATTGGATTGTATCGGCTGCTAAATTAAATGCTTCAATAAATGTTAAAGATTATGATATAGATCCAAAAGAGAGTCGTATTGACAGGATTTTGGAGACTTATTTAAACATTTCTCAAATGATAAAGACGGCTCTTAACAATAACTTAATTTATTATTTCTAGACATAATTGTATATTTTTCTTAAAATAAGTTGATAAAGATACAAATAGGTTTTAGCCATGACAAAAAAGCCAAGCTTAAATAAAAAAAAGCTAGTAAATGATATATGCGGCAAACATCCTACCGTTGCTGGTGCTGATATGGAAAGAGCTGTAAACATAATTTTTGATGAGATGGCTACAGCCCTAGTTTGCGGTGACCGTGTTGAAATAAGAGGATTCGGTTCTTTGGTAGTAAAAAGAAGAGCTAAAGGTAAAGTAAGAAATCCTAAGAGTGGTGAAATCATAGAGGCGGATGATAGAGGTTCTTTATACTTCCGCGCAAGTAGAGAGTTAATTAAAACTCTTAACTTTACATCAGTTAATGATAATTGAGTCACGTAGAAGCAACCTGCTGATTAATTGCAGCTCTTACAACATAACGAAAATTTAGGGAAAGTTTAGGGCGAGGGCAAAATTTGTATATGCATGCGCATAGCGCCTACTATAGCTAAAGCAGTATAAAAAGGCATGAAACTTCTATAAAGAATTGCGACGCCGCTGGGGGTGGCGGCGCTTTAGCTGAGTCAGGCGTCGCAAGGCTTTTAGGGGGCTTTTTTTCAAGTATACAAGTATTAAAATGACCCAAAATAACATGCTTTTTTACCGTTTTAGCTATATAGCTAAGCCTTTATAATTTGATCACGCGTTGCTCGATCACTCATGTAGTAGAGTAGTTTACTACATTTCGTTCCTCGCTCCTATATTCAAATTAAAATGCTTTAGCTATAGTATGCTGAATAGGTATTATATTTTATAGCAATAATGTAGCTTTTTATAATACAATCAGTATTATCAAGGCGTGAACATAATGCCTTAAACTTATTTAAAAGATGTTGGCCATTTACTCAAAATATATTCAAAAGCGGCTCTTATTCTACTTTGCGATCATTTATTGTATTTTCATATCTATTATCTGGCTTACCCAATCACTAAGATTTTTAGAGTTAATAACATCTAAGGGCGTGGATATTCTCACCTTCTTTAATATTACGAGTTTTTTAGTAATCCCAATGTCATATGTATGTATACCTCTGGCATTGTTTTTTGCTAGTATAGCGGCGTTTGCTAGCTTAGAAGCCAATAATGAACTAGTAATTTTGAAGTGTTCCGGCATTAGCAATATGCAGCTTTGTCGAGCTATGTCAGGTATTATAGGACTTATCGTATTAGTGCATTTAAGTATATCGCTTTACTTGCTTCCAAAGTCTTATCAAGGGTTTAAAGATATACAGCAAATACTTAAAGAAACTATTATTAGCGCTGCTTTTGAAGAGGGGGTTTTCAACACAAAAAATGATTCCATTACTATATATGTCGATGAAAAAATAGATGACTTTAAATACAAAGGCATATTCATTTACGATCTGCGCAATAAGGACAAACCTTTAACCATTATGGCTAATTATGGGGTGCTAGTTATTAGTAATGATGGTCCAGGATTTGTGCTCACAGAAGGTAGCCATCAGGTTGAAGATAAGCTAAAAAACCAAATAAATTTAGGCTTTTTTAGAAGCTATAATTTTGGATTAAAAATGAACCTGAACCAGAATGATTCCAGAAGCTTGGATGTAAATGAACTTTTCATTCATGAATTATTTGACCCCGGTGATAAAACTCCACGCATCCGTAAACAGCATATAGTGCATGGAATACAGCGTATTATTTGGCCAGCTTTCAATGTAATACTAGCTATTATTGTTATAACTGGAATGGCTACCAACCTTTCGCGCAGAAGCTCGAATTTTGCTAAGCAGATAAAAATTTGTGCATTGGGTGTTGCGCTTATTGCAGCCCTACTTATTCTTAACAATTTATCTCTAAAACACTTTGCATATATCTATGTCACAATGGCGCTAGTTATTGTGTCGACTGCTGCTTCGATTTTTCTTTGTCAGAAGAATTGAATTTAAAATATAGCTAAAGCGTCATAAAAAGAGCATGGGGCATATAAAAGTTTATGGGCAGTTCTGGTATAGGCATTATAAAAAGTAAAACATAAAAACAAGGACTGGCGCTACCGAGACAAGCACAAAGCGCTGCGCCAGCCCTGCAAGATCTCCTATAGAGATCTTGCAAAGCTTTAACAAACAGCGAGGTCGCTGTTTGCATTATTGCTTTTTATTAAAATGCCATACTGCTTTTATAACGCATATAGCTAGGTAGTGTCGACATTTAAGAATTTTGTGATATAATATTCTGGAAGCAAGAAGGAGGCTAGAATGTTATATGATTTAAGGGACGATCAGTGGGAGTT
>JAQSWL010000062.1 GCA_029266655.1 Candidatus Midichloriaceae bacterium
TTTGCCAATTTTATTATACTCCTCGTTTCCAGGTAAAATACTACGATCTATATACGGGTAACATTTTGCAAAATACTTATTAATAGGATGGGTAAATTTACCTATTTCACTCCCATCTTTTCTATTTGCTTGTACATAGTGTATAACTCTAAGTAACGGTATGACTCTCTCAGGGTGCACATCTTTTGATATAGTAATTAATAAGTCTAATGCTTCAAATAGCTCTTTGTCATCTTGATCCAGTAACAAAGGGCTAAAAGGCAACTCTATCTTTGCTTGTATTTCTTGTTTTAGAGCTTGGGTATTGATATGATCATTAATTCCAGACTTTTTAGTAATATTAGTAATTTTATTATCTACTATAAACTCGCTATTTCCCACTGTTGTGCTTTCTTTTGTCTTATTTCTTGCAATTTTTATATTATGAACTTTTCCATCTTCTTGTATAATCTTTTGTATTTCTTCTAAACTAACATTTACTTGCCTCGCTAGCTCACTTATTAATTTTTTATCTAACTTTTCTCTCTCATCAAGCTTTAGCTGATCAATCAAATCCTTTAATCTATTATCGTTATCTGGCAATCCATCATAAATACTCTTTGCATAGAGAAGTCCATATTCTTCCCGATTGCACTTTAGAGTATCTCTATATAGATTTATATTTTTACCTGGGTTAAAATAACTGATATTCTCATATTCTATAGCATCATTGCATCCTACCATTATTACCAGGTTCTTAAGTGCAAAAACTCCACAGCTTACTAAGCCGTTACCGTCGCTTATAATATTATCATATTCTAATTTTTGTTCTGCTTGTCCTCTTTGAAGGCAATTTATTTTTACTCCAGTAAAAACAGCTTTTATATCCTGCTCAAAATCTATCCTCTCTTTCCCTAAAGAATCCTTATAACAGCAAGTTATCCTTCCTTCTAAGTCCTTAAAAATTATAAATGCTATCCAGTGATTGCTTCCAGTGTTATAAATACCTACTAGTCTTTTATCTGCTGTCAGCTCTACTTTTTTACTTCTCAGTATCTCCTTTGCATCTACACTTTGATATTGGCTCCTTCCTATTGCTCCAACAAAACTTATGTTTTCAAAATCTTTTATTAGTAATGATGCTATCGCTGTTATATCAGTATCTTCATACCAATAACTTAAATCATCATATCTATTACAGGCATTTCCTTCTTTTAAGTGAGTGCGCCTTGTTATCTGCCTTTCTTTCTTAGGATAGACCTTTACACAACCTAGCTCTTGACGTTGTAAATGGGTTGCCAAAGCTAGGTCTTCTTCATAACCAGTATTTTCTTTTCCATGATTCATTTATTACTCCACTTAAGCAAAGGCATTGAGTCAACACTACATCATTAAGCATGTTCCTGTTTCTTCTTGAGCCTTTGTTTTTAGTTGAGGAAGTATTGAGTCATATAAAAGCTTTCCATCAAATTCAAAATGCACTTGATCTACATTGGTTGGTGGCACTGAGCATGAGGTAATAACTTGAGTATAATAGTTCTTAAATTTATCTAAATCAGAATAATTTTCAAAGTTTATAAAACACTCTAAAATTATCCCTGTAAATTTTATCTTGCAACATATTTGGTTAGTTTTTATCCTAACTAGACCCATTAAATTTTGTTGTATGATTGTGCTTTTTAATATCTCACTTACCGGTACATTAGCAAGTTTTGCAACTTCATTTATAAACGCATGTGTTATAAGATCGCTTTGCTTAATTTTAGGAAGCTTATTTATCTCTTCTAAATCTAATATTGCGCCCTTGGCTAATAATTCATCTGCTATCTCATTATAACCTTTTTTAATTGCTATACATAAAGGTGTTTCTTTTGCCCACTTTATTGTGGAATCAGCTCCTTTTTCTAGCAATAGTATCACTATGTCTTTGTTTCCTTTTTCACAAGCTAAATGAAGTGGTGTAGCTCCGTAATCATTTTGCAAATTAACATTCGCTCCCTTGCTTATTAACCACTCCACATTTGTAATAAGCTCATTTTCTATCGCAACATGAACAGGCGCGCTTCCCTTTTTCATCTGGTTTATTGATTCCGGGGCATAAATTGTATTCGTTTTACTTAAGTCAACTATTCCTGCTGCTATATTTAAATCAGAAATATCGATTCCATGTT
Source organism: Candidatus Midichloriaceae bacterium (assembly GCA_029266655.1). Lineage (GTDB taxonomy): Bacteria > Pseudomonadota > Alphaproteobacteria > Rickettsiales > Midichloriaceae > JAJTHY01. The sequence continues at coordinate 2,151 of JAQSWL010000062.1, forward strand.
CTATTAATAATTCAACTATCTTTGCTTTTTTAGGGCAATTTTTTAACATTAAAAGACCTTCAACAACTTGATAACCTGTTTCTGTCTTTAGGTTAGGATTGGCTCCAAGCGCTAATAACTCCTTAACCATATCTACTTGCAATGATATGCATGCAAGCATCAAAGGAGTTCTCCCTTGAGCATTCTCAGTGTTAACAACATTCATGCCTTGAGTTTGGCATAAAGCCTCTACCCCAGCTATATCACCTTGTTCTACTAATTTAAATATCTTTTGAGAGGTATTTAAACGTTGCTCTTTTGTTAAAAATTCTTCTTCTTGTTCGGGAGTAAGCAAAATATCCACATTGCTTATATCCAACTCTTTCAGATATACACCAATGCCTTTCAGATTCATCTCTCTCAAATCTAGAGTTATGTCACATCCTCTTAAAGCCTCTATAACCATTCTTAATCTTTGTTTAGGTTCAAAGCCTAAGTTGTCATCAGGCTTATCATGTAAATTTTTCAGAAAAGCTTCTATACATCTCCTTTGACAGTTTTCTATATCTTGATCTTTATCAATTAAGATTTTAGCTTTTATTTCTTCTTTAAATTCATTAAACTTTTCAAGTAAAGCTTGCTTATCAGGATGACCTTCAGGAAGTTTCTTTATATCTGCTTCCAATAAACCCAAATGTTCTTTTACATGATTATAAAGCCCATTTAGTGAAATATTAATTGCCCAGCATACTACTTCTTCTGATAATTCATAATTCCTTGCAGATAGCATATGCCTTAATGCTTCTTCTAATTGCTGCCTATCAAGGTGCTCCACTATTGCATTATCGCTTCCAATAGAAAAATAACTATATGTATCTTCATCAGGAAGAGTGTTGAGAGTGCTACTTTTTAGCGCCAGAATAGCCATATCCATAAAGGCCTTATCTGATAAATCTTTAAAATTTAACTCATCCTCAGCTCCATAGCATATTAACCTTTCAAAAAGCTTACTAGCACTGATTTGCGCTGCACATACTATAAAAGAAGCTTCTAACAGCTCTAGCCTTTTATAAAGTTCTATAATTTCAGCATCAATTTGGTTGCCTTCATGTTCAAAAGATCTCATAATTACCTCTTTTACAATATAATTTAGTTGGTTTTCAGACATAGCAAATGCCACTTTTAACTCTTCTAAACTTTTGAAAAGCGCTAAAGTTATCTCAAGATTTTGCTTATCCTTATTTGAGCGCATAAAGCCCTTTTTTTAAATAATAGTTAATTTATTATAGGGATTTCAACTATAAGTATTAAAAATGCTTTTTTCAACTATTTTATTGTTACTTATAACCTGTTGAAATGTATGGATAAAGCCTCAAGCTCTTTGGATTAGAAATTCAATAAACTGGCTAATCTGCTGTATTTTATACATGCATAAAAACTTACTGAATGAAGCATAAAAAATTGACTTTCTAAAAGAGGAAGAATTATATTCATATTTGCAATCGATGGTTGCAAATTACTTTCACCTGAGGTTGGGCATGAAAATTCGTACTGAGGATTACAGTAGAGAGATAGAAGAAAACATAAGAGAAATAGCGAATCATCTATCGGACATAAGTAACGGAGCAGCGTATTACTTGTTAGAGATGGACTTATCTCAAGCTGTTTTAGAATTTAGAAGTGGTTGGATATATAATGCCCTTAGATTTTTAGAAGAATATGCGTTAGAAGAAGGCATAGAAACATCGGTAATAGAAAAGAATTTGCTAATTGCATTTGAGCAAGAAGAAAACACAACGCCAGAAAGGAAAATAAAAGATCTGGAAAACTTTCTAGCTAAGTTAAAAGATAGAGAAAACACTCTAAAACAGCAGGATATTATAAAATCTGATCAAGTTATAGCAGAGATAATGCAAGCAGAGGAATTAGTTAAATTAGGAAAATCTCAAGCAGTTGGTATTCCTGCAAGTACTAGTTTATTACCTAAGAAAGAAAGGCAGATAACAAGGCGCACTTATTTAAAAGAAGGAAATGCTTGTAATAGATATGATGATTTAAGTTATTGGTATGAAGGTGCTGATATAACAGCGATAGCATCATTACTAATAAAAGATTTTGAAAACATAAGTTTTGTTGGAGCAATAGGAAGGAGCCAATACCAAAGTGTGGATGCAAAAGCAATCCTAAAAAATAAGAAAGAAAAGCTTGAGATTGGAAAGAAGTTAATAGGAATTTATAATACCGAAGGTAACCACTGGATAGCATTTATAATTTTTAAGGATGTAGAAGGAAGTATAATTTGCTGTTATAAGGATTCTTTAGGGAAAGAGAGAATAGATTTTGAGCAAGATATAAAAGCTGTTTTTACTAAGGTAAAAATAAATTGCCTGCAAAAAGGACAAGCAGAACAAACTGAAGAACTAGACAATGCTATAGCTGACAATAAAGGCTTAGTAAGCTGTGGGGTTTTTGCACTCAAGAATTTGGGCACACTTACTAGTTGTGCTAACTTGGGAGAAGCTGAGTTTTATAACCCAGGTAAAAATCTTGAAGAATACGAATGTAATATAAGGGTTGCCAGAAGAGAATATGGTCTGCTCTATGCAAGAAGTACTTATGATGGCTTACAGGAAAGCGAAATCAGGTTAAAGGATCTTTTTATAGAATTAAAGATTACCAGCGAGCAAAAGAAGGATGATGAGCTGTTAAAGGGTCTTTCAGAAGCACTATGTATTGATTTGGAAGAAGTGAGGCAAGCTCTGGGACTCGTTGAGGCTAGCAGTATTAAAAGTACTAGGAGATCAGATGTTACATTGGAAGATACTGTAGAAACCATAGACTGTCCGCAGATAGAAGCCACAGGCAGTACAGTAAAGCAAGAACCCAATAAAATTAATATGGAAAGATCTTTAAAGGGCAGATTAGTTCAAAGCCCGAAAGCTGTAAAAGAGCCTTGCTTGGACACAAGTAATCAAGAAGTACTTTTATCTAATTTACATGAAAATGGGATTACGATTTCAGCAAGAAAGCAAAAAAGAAATAAGCTAAATGAGAAATCTTTAAGAGAGTGGTTACTAGGTGCTAATGAGCGTAATCCTAAAGATTTAATCAAAGAGCTTAGGCTCATGCACGAACTGCAAGCAGATATCAAAAATCCTGGCATCGATCTTATTTGCAAGCTTAATTTATGCTATATAAAATGCATGGCTCTGATTGATTATACTCTTTCTCCCTCATCTCCTGATTATACTAAACTAGGAATAGGGTTACTAGAAGAGCGATTAAAATTCTTACAAGATCAAAAAGAAAAAGATAAGATTTTGAGCGCTCTAGGTGCTGACCTCAATAAGACTAAAGCTAATGCAGCACTTAAATTTAAATACAGCGAAATAGGTTCCGAATTTTATATAGCCGGATTAGATGAATACGGTGAAGCTTCAATTGCACTGCAAGATTATCAACAAGCAGCTTGGTGTTATGACCTATTACGCAAAAACACCAAAGGAGATATTTGCAAGCAAGCAGAACAAAGCTTTTATGCATTAGAAGCTAAAATAATTTTAAAAGTTCCAAGCTCTTTAGCTAATGTAGTTTTAAATAGTATAGCGGCTTATGGCGTGCAAGATAATTATGTTGGTACAAAAGCAACACTAGATAAATTAGAGCTGGCAGGAGATTTATTCTTGCAATGCAAAAAGTATCAAGAAGCAAACACTATTTATGGGCAAGAATTAGAAATCGTAAGGACACTTTTAAATCTAGATAAAAAAAACAGGGAAGTACTGGAAGACTTAAGAACAAGGTTAACAACAAAACTTGCAAAAACAACATCTACGTTATCAAACTGGAAATTAAAAACATTAGTGAGTATCAAGTCTATAAGAGTTAGATTCCAAGAAGAAAGAAAAAAAGCCAAAAGCTTAATTAAAGAGGGTAGGCTTTTAGAAGCGCAAACATCATGGAATAAAAGTTTTGAGGGCTTATTGAAGGAGATAGTCCAGCAATCTCAAGAGCAATTAGGTAATACGTTACAAGAAGAATATTGCATAGTAGCGCTGGGGTCGGTTGCAAGGAAGGAGGTGTGCCTATATTCCGATTTAGACTTAATGATCATTACTAAAAACAGCATCAATGGACAAAATGAGAGCTATTTTAGAGCCTTGATAGATTTGATCAAAATGAAGATAATTGATTTGGGGGAGATGAGTTCCTTACCCGAGGGGCTCAAAAGTAATCAGAAAAGAATCAACGAGCCTAAAATGAGAGCTCACTATGACATAGCCGGATTCTTTCCTGAAGTAAATAACAAATGCATTGGTACAGCCAAGGAGCTATTACTTGAAACTTTGAAGGATGAAAAGCTAAGTGATGATGAGCAATATCAGGCAGCAATACAAGATGTATTATTGCTAAATCCTGGAGAGAAAAAGAGTGAGCTATTAGAAAAATATAACCAAATTCTAAGGGAAAGGAATAGGAAAGTCAGAAGCAAAATCAAAGATCAATTAGAAGGATTATTGCAATTTAGGTATATAGAGAATAAGGAAGAAAAAATTGACATAAAGCAACATGTTTTGAGATACCCAATGTTATTGGTAAATAGGTTGTTTGCTTATTATGGGTTGGAGCCTTCTAAAATAAATGACGGACAAACAATAACTGAGCAGAAGATAGACGCATTAGTTGCAGAGAGTAAGAAGCGGAAAATTGACCTAGAGAAGCTAGAAGGTTGGGAAGATTTTCTGCTTTATTGTTTTACAGAAGAAAGAGCAGAAGGATTAAAAAGATGGTTGGAATTTGGACTTAAGCTTAGGCTTGAAGCACAAAACTTTTATGGGGAATCAGAAAAAGATGAAGTGTATTTAAGTAAAGCTTCAGCAAAAGCAGGAGGCTGCGTTTTAACTGACGAAGCTGTGGAAGAGCTTAAAAGTATTTATAATAAAGAGATGAGGCCGTTATATAGGTTGGTAGAGCTGTGGGGCAAGAAACTAAAGTGCAATTCAGCTGAAGAAATATCAAAAATCCTAAGAGAAGAGTCACTTAAGCTTTTGCAGGAATACGAGGAAACTGGCAACATAGAATATGCAAATCAGGCAAACTGGTATTATGAAAAAGTGGTGGCATTTGATTTAGAGGGTACTGAGAAGGCATGGATAGAGTCGATAAAAGTATTGGGCGATACTGGTAGGTTAAATGGATACAGGTTGGAATTTGTAGGCAATAACCAAAGTATAATAAGACTGCCGTTAAAAGAAGGAATAGAAAAGCAGTACCTAGATGAAGAAAACCAGGAGACAGAGGGCAGAAGGAATGTAATAAAAGTAAAAATAAATGGCCATTACTTCCATATCAAAGAATGTCCAGAAGCACCAGGGATGGAATATGCAGTTAGCTCGTTATCCCATTTGATGTTTGGCTATACGACAACACCTTTTAGTACACTTGCACAGCTAACTAAAAGTAATGGAGAAGTGATCCCAGTGCTGATAAGTAGAACAGTGATAGGAAGTAATCTTGAATGCGAAAAAGAAGATGGGTTAAAAAATATAGATGGAGAGAGCTTTGGATTGAGTTTTATGAGAACATTGTTGAAATTATAAGGTGCAAACTACCCAAAGCCCTATAGGGAAAATCAAAAATAGATTAATGTGCATTGATAACGATCATGGGCTTTTGGAAAAAGGAATTGAAGAAGCGGGTTGGATCACACAAGAAAAGTGCATATTAAAATCTATTCTGTATTGCTCAAGGCGAATGCAAGAAGAAGCTATAGAAGATGCAGTAAAAAACAAAATCTTAAACTTAGCCCCCCAAAGACTAGTAGATTGGCTAACAAAGCTGCAATCAAAAGATAATTATAATAGAGCGTTATTTAGCAATAATGCTCAACTGCTGATCAAGAATTAT
>JAQSWL010000063.1 GCA_029266655.1 Candidatus Midichloriaceae bacterium
CCCACGTTCTCTTTCTTCTGGTGCTTTGTCAATTTGATCGTATGCTACAAAGTTACCAAATCTTTTTGTAATCGCTGCTGTTAACGTTGTCTTACCATGGTCCACGTGCCCGATTGTTCCTATATTTACGTGGTCCTTCTCTCTTACGTACTTTTGCTTACCCATAGTTTTATATCCTCTTTAAATTTTTCATAAACCTTATTTTGACTTCGCAATGATTTCATCAGCAACAAACTGAGGAACTTGTTCATAATGCGAAAATTGCATAGAATATTGAGCGCGCCCTTGAGTCATGGAACGCAAAGTATTTACATAACCAAACATAGTAGCAAGCGGAACTTTAGCTTTTATAACCTGCGCATTTCCGCGTGTATCCATTCCTTGGATTTGCCCTCTGATACTATTTAGGTTACCTATTACGTCACCCATAAACTCTTCTGGTGTTATTACTTCCACACTCATTAATGGCTCAAGAATTTTTGGACCAGCCTTCATCATTCCTTCACGGAAAGCTGCTTTTGCTGCTATTTCGAACGCAAGCGCACTTGAATCTACATCGTGGTAAGCACCATCATGAAGAGTTGCTTTAAAGTCGATTGCTGGATATCCAGCCTGAATACCGCTAGCTCTTATATCATCAATACCTTTTTCAATTGCAGGTATATATTCCTTAGGAACGTTACCACCAACAACTTTATTGACGAATACAAAACCTTCACCAGGCTCCAATGGTTCAAAGATAATTTTAACTTTAGCAAATTGACCAGCACCACCAGATTGTTTCTTATGAGTATATTCAGTGTCATAAGACTTGCTGATAGTTTCGCGATATGCAACTTGAGGAGCCCCAACATTTGCCTCAACTTTGAATTCGCGCTTCATACGATCTACTATAATTTCTAAGTGAAGCTCACCCATACCAGCCAAAACAGTTTGGCCAGATTCATGATCAACCTTAACTCTAAGCGAAGGATCTTCAGCAACTAAGCGACCTATAGCCAAGCTCATCTTTTCTTGATCTGCTGCAGATTTAGGTTCAATAGCCACTTCAATAACTGGTTCTGGAATATCCAAACTTTCTAAAGTAATATCAAGTTCTTCCGCGCAAATTGTATCACCAGTTGTAGTATTTTTAAGCCCAGCTAATGCAACTATATCACCAGCATAAGCTTCTTTAATATCTTCACGGTTGTTAGCATGCATTAGAAGCATACGACCTAATCTTTCATTTTTGCCTTTTGTTGTATTTTTCACTGATATGCCAGACTTAAGCTGACCAGAATAAATACGAATAAATGTCAAAGATCCAACAAAAGGATCGTTCATAATTTTGAATGCAAGCGCAGCAAATTTTTCGTTATCGTTAGGCTTAACAGGAAATGTAGATCCATCTTTAATAACTGTAGCCTCGGCTGGAGGAATATCAAGAGGGCTTGGTAAATAGTTAACTACTGCATCAAGCAAAGTTTGAACACCTTTGTTTTTAAAAGCAGAACCGCAAGTAACTGGAACAAAACTACCAGTAACAGCACCTTTTCTTATGCATTTCTTAAGATCAGCATATGGAATTTCTTCACCATTGAGGTATTTTTCCATCATAGCATCATCCATTTCAACAGCTAGTTCAACTAGCTTGCGGCGATACTCTTCAGCTTTTTCAGCCATATCAGCAGGAATTTCTGAAACATCGTACTCAGCTCCCATTGTTTCATCATTCCAAACAATGGCTTTCATACGAACTAAATCCACCACACCTTTGAATTTATCTTCATTACCAATCGGCAATTGCAACACTAAGGGAGTAGCTCCCAAACGATCCACTATCATATCAACGCAGCGATAAAAATCAGCACCTGTACGGTCTAATTTATTCACAAAGCAAATCCTAGGAACACCATATTTGTCAGCCTGACGCCAAACTGTTTCTGATTGAGGCTCAACACCTGCAACACCATCAAACACCGCTACAGCACCGTCAAGAACCCTTAAAGAACGCTCTACTTCAATTGTAAAGTCAACGTGACCTGGTGTATCAATAATATTGATTTGATATTCTTTTTTAGAATCATCAGGATCTCTCCACTTGCAAGTAGTAGCAGCAGATGTAATTGTTATTCCACGCTCTTGCTCTTGCTCCATCCAATCCATGGTGGCAGCACCATCGTGAACTTCCCCAATCTTATGAGATTTACCGGTGTAAAACAACACACGTTCTGTGGTAGTAGTTTTACCAGCATCGATGTGCGCCATAATCCCGATGTTACGATAATTCTCAATAGGGGTTGTTCTAGCCATTTTCTTTCCTCAAACTCTCTCTTATTCTTACCAATTATAATGCGCAAATGCTTTGTTAGCATCAGCCATCTTATGAGTATTCTCTCTCTTTTTAACAGCCTCACCCCTGCCTGCATGGGCATCTAAAAACTCAGCAGCTAATCTGTCATCAATAGTCTTTTTATCCTTACGAGAACGTGCAGCGTTGATCAACCAACGCAAAGCAAGCGCCAAAGCTCTAGTTGGCCTTACATCACAAGGAACTTGGTAAGTTGCACCACCAACCCTTTTAGACCTAACTTCAATAAGCGGCCTTACGTTAGCAACAATAGCTTCAAGCGCCTCAACTGGAGAAACACCTAAAACCTGAGCTGTTTTATCAAGAGCATTATAAACAGCTCTTTCAGCACAAGTTTTCTTACCGTCTTTCATCAAGCAATTCATAAATTTCGCCACTAAGATGCTTCCGTATTTTGCATCTGGAAGTATTTGCCTTTTGATTGCCGCTCTTCTTCTTGACATTCTTTAATACCCTATAATATTACTTAGGTCTCTTCGCACCATAATGCGACCTAGCTTGTTTACGCCCTGAAACACCTTGTAGATCAAGAGTTCCACGAATACAGTGATACCTAACACCCGGAAGATCCTTAACCCTTCCACCACGGATAAGAACAACAGAGTGTTCTTGCAAATTGTGCCCTTCACCCGGAATGTAGCTTGTAACTTCATGCCCATTTGTTAACCTTACCCTACACACTTTACGAAGCGCTGAGTTAGGCTTTTTAGGAGTAGTTGTGTATACACGGGTACAAACACCACGTTTTTGAGGGCAGCCATTAAGTGCTGGAACCTTATTCTTCACAACCTTTCTAACCCTAGGGTTATCAATTAACTGGTTAACTGTTGGCATTAATAAAATCTCCAAATTTACGAAAAACTTTCCTACGCTTAATTTTACAATTAATCGGTGGTGACGGATAATATTACCTAACCGCAGAGTCGTCAAGCTTATTTTTGCATCATAAAGCAAATTCCTTATAAATACAAAAGCTTGCATAAAAAATATTATGCTCATAACCTTATTATGACACTGATTATATTTGGATTTCTTATGAAAAAAAAAGGATGTGTAATAACAATCGCTCAGCAAAAAGGTGGAGTTGGAAAAACAACAATTGCAGCACACCTTGCAGTTGCCTTATCGCAAAAACGAAATAAAGTTGCAGTTATAGATGTTGATCCACAAGGTAGCATCAAACATTGGTACGAATTAAGAGAAAACCGTCTTGGCGATGATTACACGGGTATATATTTTTCTTCAACATCAGGGTGGAAAATTAATAGTGAGCTATCGACCCTAAAGCAAGATTATGATTACATTATTATAGACAGCCCCCCACATATTGAAACTGATGCAAAAACCGTAATTAAAGTTGCTGACTTAGTTATAATTCCAGTGCAACCAAGCCCAGCGGACCTCTGGGCCACTAAAGCAAGTGCATCCTTATCCTCCAGCGAAAAAATACCATACAAACTTTTGCTAAATCGCGTGCCTCACAACTCTAAATTTGCTGAAGCAGTTATAAAAGAGTACCCTAAAAATATTTTCAAAACTCAATTGGGCAACCGAGTAGCTTTTGTATCCTGCTTAGCCGAAGGTAAATGTGTAACTGAAACCCAACCGAAAAGCCCAGCAGCCGTGGAAATAAAATCTTTAGTTACTGAGGTCTGCTCAATGTTGCAAGGACTATCCAAAAATAAGGTCGCTGCTTAAAATGACCACAAAAAACACATCTTTACTTTACTTAGGAAGAGATCCAAAAAAATACGATAGGTGCGTAAATACCCCCATATATAAATCATCTACCTTTATTTATGAAAAGGTTGAAGATTTTTTACATGATGACTTCCCTTTTCATACTGATTATACCTATGGTAGGTCTGGCACTGCAACCACACACGCCCTTGAAAATGCAATTTCTACCTTAGAAAGTGCAGACCACACAATTTTAACTTCCAGCGGAATGTCAGCTATTATTCTAGCTTTGCTGAGCTTTTTACAAGCTGGGGATCACGCACTAATTCCTGATGCAAGCTACAAATGCACTAAAAGATTTGTAGAAGAAGAGTTTCCTCGTCTAGGCATAGAGTACACTTATTATGACCCAAATCTAACTGAAGGCATCAGAGCATTAATAAAACAAAACACTAAAATAATATATATGGAAAGCCCAGGCTCAGGGACTTTTGAAATTCAAGACATAGCAAAATTAACAGCCATAACCAAAGAATATGGCCTAATTAGCATTTTAGATAACACCTGGGCTACCCCGCTGTTTTTTCAAGGCATGCAGCATGGGGCGGATGTTGTTGTGCAATCATTGAGCAAATATTTTTCTGGCCATGCCGATGTAATTATGGGGGCCGTAAGCTATAAAAATCAAGGTCACAACGCCATACGCTCGAGATTTAGAAATTATGGAGCCATTGCCTCACCCGAAGACGCATATTTAGTGCTTAGGGGCCTCAGAACTTTAAGCGTGCGCCTTAATCAACACTACGCCTCCAGCATAGCTATTGCAGAGTGGCTAGAAAAGCAGCCATACGTGAATCAAGTTATGCACCCTGCCCTACCAAGTTTCAAGCATTACAGCTTATGGAAGCAATATTATACAGGAGCCGCAGGAGTTTTTGGCGTAGCACTGAAAAAAAGTGATAAAGAGTCTTTATATAAATGCATAAATGAATTAAAATGCTTCAACATCGGGCTCTCTTGGGGGGGCTTTGAAAGCCTAATTATACCCTATGAACTACAAACTCCCTCGATTCGCTCCAGAGTTATGGAAGGAAATTATATAAGACTCAACATAGGGCTTGAATCTACACAAGATTTAATTGATGATTTAGATAAGTGTTTGAAAAAATTAAATTATATTAACCATGCGTAATCTGATAAAAAAACCAATAGTCCTAGTAGGGATGATGGGCAGCGGCAAAAGTACAATCGGCAAAAGGCTAGCTTATAAGCTCAATCTACAATTTTATGACAGTGATAGACTGATAGAAGAGCGTGAAGGGCTCTCGGTTGTGGACATTTTTGATTTCCGTGGAGAAGAGTATTTCAAGAAAAAAGAAAGTGAGATCATAAAAGAAATCTTGGGTTATGGAAGCGTAGTCCTTTCAACAGGTGGGGAAAGCTTCTTTAACGATGAGGTGCGCGAAGTAATAAAGCAATCCGCAACATCAATTTGGCTAAAAACCAGCATAGAGGTTTTGCATGAGCGTGTATCCCGCAGGAATACACGTCCCCAACTCACAGGTGAAAACAAAATGGAGTTAATTGAAGAAATGGTCTCAAAGAGCTACCCAATCTTTGAGAAAGCAGATATCATAATAGAAAGCACAGATATGGAAGCCCATTTTGTTGTTGATACAATAATTAGTAAGCTCAAAACTCATTTTGATGAGTCTTGATAGAGCAAGCAAATCTTAAAGTTATTATTTAGCCCTATATACCTCTAGTAAATTAAGAGTTGGCAAAACGCACCATAGGCTCAGGGCCATCACCCCATTTGAGCTCAAAATGATGCCCTTGCCTTACGTTGAGCACGCTTTTGGGTCTATAACACACTATACACTCACCTCCAATATGCCGGACACTTCTATAAATTAGCCCTCTTGCATTTATTTCTTTTAGGCGTTCAGCCAACCCCTGAGATTCTGTATAGTCGCTTGAATCATATATAGCATGATCATTTGGAAATTCCCTAGCATCATAAAACTCTTCTCTGAAATCTGATAAATACTGCCTCATCTGAACTATCTTACCCTTTAATTCGGTAAATTCTAACAGCTCTTTGGCCCTATGATATGCAACCTCTCTAAGCGCTGTCTCTAAAGATAGCGCAGAATACCAAGCCCCTAAGTCACTCCCATTAAACCTACCACCAACTGCGCTCGGATGACAGAAAGAAGCCATAATAACAGAAGCATTGGGTTTATTGTAAACCCATTCATCTTGCGGTATATCAAATAACTTACCATACTCAGAATTTACTCTATCATTCGTCCAAGACTCTAACTCGAATATATGATCTATGCCTGAGGGAGAAACTAAGTCATCAAAGAGACCTGTGGTTGGATACCTACTAGGTATAAGCCTATGCGTGTTTTTCTTATTTATCTTTACTTTAGGGGGTATCAATTCCACCCTCCTCTCCTAGCATCTAATAAACGTCTAACTGCATAAAGGCCATCGATGCCCTGATCTATAACGCATTGAATTGGCGATCTACCATTAAACAAACGATTGGTATTAGGCATCTTGATCCAATTATTAGCTAACTCTTCTTGGGGATATAAAATATGCAGAGCTTTATAAATTCCCAAAATTAGTGATATTCTGATAAGGGTATCGTATGCTAGCGCCCCACTTTCCAATCTTTTCCATTTATATAAAGTAGACCTAGCAGGCCACCCTAATAAACCCAGCTCTTCTTTCTCACTTAGCTGCCATTTTTTACATATATTAAAAAAAGCCTCGAGCGCGGAAGCAGACATATCCCGCCTAAAGCTAGAATCTGATCTACGGTCTAATATCAATTGCACCTTTTCCATGTAAACCAAAATGCTTATAACCCTATATATAATAGTATGTCTATATATAGACAAATGCAAGTAAATAGTGGGTTTGATTAATTAGATAGCATATCTTCCGATATGAAACCAGGCATGGTATAAATACGCTGATTGAATTAGTAAGGTTAAAATGAAATACAAATTCCCACATAGAATGTACCGCCTTGCATCTCTTATTCAGGAGTTAGGTGAAATACCAACCTCATCATTGCAAGTGCTGTTATTTACACTCTGTGATAAGTATGTAAATAATAATATTTACCACTTCGCAATTGTTGGTCAAAAGCCACACTCCTTTGAAGCAGAACAGGATTTAAAATTCCTATTAAGTAAAAATATAATACAGCAGTCTGGAATGAGTATATCAGCAAACAATAACACAAGATTTGCTAGATACTTAGACATGTTTGAAAAGTTAGGGTTACAGAGGTTGAAACTAGACTATAGCGGCAAATGCATTGCACCTGTGGAACATGATATATCTTCAAGGAAAGAAAGCCAATGTGGCTTTTATTCAATAGGATATGAGGGTGTAAGCATAGATGAATATATCCGCAAACTGTAATACAATAATGTGAAGTTACTCTGCGATGTCCGCAAAAATGCATTTAGCCAAAAATATGGTTTTAATAAAAGCGAGCTTGCAAGCATTTTGCCACTATGTGGTATTACATACTTATACTAAGTTGCGTTCAAGATAATACTGATTTCATCCACGAAAATAATGAAAGCGATCTTATCACATGATTGTTTTTATTTAAGAATACCAATGCCT
>JAQSWL010000064.1 GCA_029266655.1 Candidatus Midichloriaceae bacterium
TATCGTTCTTTCGTGCCATAAACCCTCCTAATTTGCCAAGCCAAATGATAACTTCTTTTATATTTGGGGGTTTGGTAGGAATATTATTTGTTTGATACATGCGCATATAAAGCGCTGTCCATTCTTCAGTAGTAAGTATAGTATCACAGCTTTCTTCGGGAGAAGATAAAGCTATCTTTGATAAGTATCAACTACTACCAGCTTCAGCCGGTAGTAGTTGATACTTATGGGTAATAGTAAGGATTAAGGTCAGGTGAATAAGGTGGTAGATAGAGTAAGGTATGGCCGGAATCAGCAATAAGTTTTTGCATAAGCTGTCCTTTATGGAAAGTTGCATTGCCCATGACAACAACGCTTTGCTCAGGGATGTCGGGTAGTAATAAATGCTCAACCCAACAAGTAAAGACCTCGGTATTTACGGAACCTGATAATAGGCCAATGGCTACTAAAGCAGAGCCAATTAAAGCGCCTATAGCATTTGTTCTACCCTTAGCACCCCAATCATGTTTACCATAGCAACGCTGTCCTTTAATGGAGTACCCATGGGTTCTTGGCATATCATGCGCGAAACCACTTTCATCTATATAAGCTATTGATTTACCCTCTTTTTGCAGTTCATCAATTCTTTGGCAAAACATAGATCTTTTTTCTGGAGCCGCTTTTGGATGATTTAAAGTTTTTTTATAACTAACACCTAAGCGCTTCATTGCATCGTGAACTCCAGATTTGCTAACCCCTAATTTCTTAGCCCTTTCGTGTATGTAAGAATCTGGATAATCTAATATATCTTGCTTCAAAAGCATATCATCTATTTTGCTTGGTCTTTTGTATCTACGGACTTTTGGCGCCAATTGCTTTTTCCATCTAGTAATTGTTGTAGTTGAAATTTTAAATCTTTCCGACAGCTTTACAAAAGATTCTCCTTCCTCTTGTAGCTTTAGCACTTTCTTCCGAAATTGTATTGAGTATGTCATGTTATCCCTGCTCTTTTCTTATCACCTTATAATATAGCTAAAATCTTACCAAAAAACCATGACTCTTTTATAACGGATTGGCTATAACTTAAAAAGCAAAACATAAAAACAAGGCCGGGTGCTATGGCCATAACTGTTGAAAGTGCTAAGAAATATAAAAGCCATAAAAAGAGAGAGTGCTTTAATTTAATAAAAAGCAATAATGCAAACAACGGATTGCCGTTGTTTGTTCAACGCTTACAGCACTTTCAACAGTTATGCACCGCTCCCCCTTCCGGGTATCTACCGCTATCGAGCGTTGCGCTTCTAGACAGTGTATTAAATGAGGAAACAAAATCAGTACCAGAGATTAGCCAAACTACTTCTATTACAGCAGCTTTACAGAATTCTCATGCCTCCCAAGTCCTTGATAAAGGCACTGGTGTGCAGAGCGCTAAGATTATTTTGTTTTGAGGGAATGGCATAGACCATACCTTCAAAATAATGGGGGCAAAAGCGCTATCAAGAAGCCTCTAATAGAAGATCACTATACTGAGAAATTGATGACGCAAAATATTCTTTAGAATTCATTTCTTTTAGCCTAGAAATCGTGCGCTTGAATTCAAAAGCATGTATGCCATATTCATAGATTTCATCTATACTGCATTCACTAAGACAAATAATTTTTATCTTTTTCTCATATAAGCAATCTATTAAAGTAATGAATCTTAGTAATTCATTGTGATGATCAGGAGTGAGCCTCTTAATATTTTTTATGACTACCAAGTTAAATTGGCTACATAAAGCTAGGTAATCTAATACTCCAAGGGCGACTTCACACAACTCATTAAAGCTAAACACCGCCATATGTCCATAACTGTGAAAAGCTGTAATGGTACGGTTATCTTGCACCTTAATTATCTGTTCGTGCAATGAGCTACCACCAGTTAATTCTTGGATAATTTTCTGTACTGTAGCTTCATTCTCCGGATTGATTGGAGTGAAAAAGGTTCCTTTAAACTTAAGGCTCTGCAATCTATAATCAATTAAATTATCAAGATTGAAGACTTCAAGTTTATTTCTAATAGTATCAATAAATGGTAAAAACCGCTCTCTTTGCAGGCCGTCTTTAAATAGGTCAACCGGTATTCTGTTGGAAGCAATAAAGATAAATACTTTTAAATTTAATAATATAGTAAAAAGCCTAGATACTATCATAGCATCTGCGATGTTATTAACCTGTAATTCATCTAATATTATAACCTTGTACCTTCTGGCTAACCATTTAGCATAGTGTTTTACAGGATCTTTGATTTTTGGATTTCTCCTTAGCTCTTCTAAATGATTGTGGGTAGCAATCATAAATTCATGGAAATGCGCACGCTTTTTAGCTTTGATAGAAAGCTTATCATAAAAAAGATTAAGCATTAAAGACTTGCCTCTACCTACACCTCCCCATATGTACATACCCAAAGATTTGCTAGAGTTTTTCTTATCAAATCCTATAAGAGCTAATAGCTTTGCACAGGTAGAATTATTTTCATTATCTATAACCTCTAAGTACTCCTCAAGCTTATCTAATAAACTGCGCTGACATTGATCAAAATTTATTTTTTTGTCTTTTAATAATTCTTCATACGCTATCTTCAAAGGGGTCATGATTGTTTATTTTGTGAAGGTGGTTCTATATATTTTATACATATTAGATATAATAAGTCTAGCATACTGTTAAAGTAACTTCTTGATATTGATATTATTTATCTGCTAACCTAATTTATACTAACTCCCAAAAATAATTGGGTATAAGCGCATATTTTTAGAGCAAATTTGCTTGAGGCAAAAGTGTTTGGTATATGGCTAAAGCATTTTAATTGAATATAGGAGCGAGGAACGAAATGTAGTAAACCCTATATGAGTGATCGAGCAACGCGTAGTCAAATTATAAAGGCTCAGCTATATAAGTATTTCCCTAAGGGGGGTTGTTACCCAGCTTGCGCTAATGGTTCATTATTACAGGTTAAATAACGCTTTAAGTAACTTCCGGTTACGCTTTCTTGAGTTGCTGCCACTTCCTCTGGTGTTCCACAGGCAACTAGTTTTCCGCCCTTATCACCACCGTATGGTCCTATGTCTACTATGTAATCAGCTGTTTTAATAACATCCAAATTATGCTCAATTACCACAACAGTATTCCCAGCATCCACTAGAGTGTGTAGAACCTTAAGAAGTTTTCCTATATCATCGGTATGCAAACCTGTGGTTGGCTCATCTAATATGTATAAAGTCCTTCCGGTAGATTTTCTAGAAAGCTCTTTTGCAAGCTTAACACGCTGTGCCTCACCGCCCGAAA
The DNA here is from genome assembly GCA_029266655.1 of Candidatus Midichloriaceae bacterium. GTDB lineage: Bacteria > Pseudomonadota > Alphaproteobacteria > Rickettsiales > Midichloriaceae > JAJTHY01. The sequence goes on from JAQSWL010000064.1 coordinate 3,304, forward strand.
GAGTGGTTGCTGATTGCCCAACCTTCATATATCCCAGACCAACTTCTTGCAAAGCAATGAGTTTTTCGTGAATAAGCGGAACTTTGCGGAAGAATTCTTCGGCAACATCTACAGTCATGTCTAAAACATCTGCAATCGAGCATCCCTTATATTTTATTTCTAAGGTTTCTTTGTTGTATCTCTTTCCTTCACATTCCTCGCATTTTACATATACGTCAGGCAAGAAGTGCATTTCTATTTTTATTACCCCATCACCTTCGCAAGCTTCGCATCTGCCGCCCTTCACATTAAAGGAAAAACGACCAGGTTTATAGCCTCTAACCTTAGCTTCATTAATTGCAGAGAACCAATCTCTTATAGGAGTAAATGCGCCAGTATATGTCGCTGGGTTGGATCTAGGCGTACGCCCAATTGGAGACTGATCTATCTCAATAACTTTATCTACATACTCAAATCCGGTTATTAGATCATGTGGGCCAGGGGTGGCTTTAGCACCATGCAACCTTTTTACGGCAGCTTTATAGAGAGTGTGAATTGTTAAACTAGACTTGCCAGAACCAGAAACACCTGTAATAGCTACAAAGGTTCCCAAAGGCATTTTTACATCAATATTTTGCAAGTTGTTTGCTCTTGCTCCTTTTATTTCAATAAATTTATTGCGGAGCCCAGGCCTGCGTGTTTGTGGTACAGGAATAAATTTTTTGCCTGAAAGGTATTGCCCGGTAATACTGGCTTCGTTAGCAGCAATTTCTTCTGGCGTACCAACTGCTATAATGTTACCACCATGGATGCCGGCGCCAGGTCCAACGTCTATAAGGTAATCAGAGCAGCGCATTGTGTCTTCATCATGCTCTACTACCACAACAGAGTTCCCTAAATCACGCAAGTTTTTAAGCGTATTTAAAAGCCTATCATTATCGCATTGATGCAAGCCAATGGAGGGCTCATCTAGCACATATAATACTCCTGAGAGCCCAGATCCAATTTGAGAAGCTAACCTAATTCTTTGGCTTTCTCCACCAGATAAAGTTCCTGATTTGCGGTTTAACGTTAAATATTCCAGCCCTACATCATGTAAAAACCCAAGGCGCCTTCTAATTTCCTTCAATACTCGCTCAGCGATTTGATTATGCTTATCTGAAAGCTTCTTATCCACAGTTTCAAACCATTTAACCGCTTCAGTAATCGTTAAACGACAAATCTCGCCAATATTAACATCAGCAATTTTTACGCATAGAGATTCCTTTTTAAGTCTCATACCATCGCAAACGCTACAATCTTTGTTGCTTTGATATTTAGACATCTCCTCTCTTACGTAATCACTTTCCGTCTTTTTCGCCTTCTCTTCTAGATATTTAATAACCCCTTCAAAAGGCTTTTTAAGTGTATTTTTTCTAAAGCCATCATCATATCTGAAGGCAATTTCTTCGTCACCAGATCCATAAAGGATAACTTCTTTAACCTCCTCAGACAGATCTTCATAAGGGGTATAAATACTAAACCCATAATGTTGCGCTAGAGATTCTAAAGTTTGCATGTAAAATCTATTAGGGCCGCTGGAGTATTTTGAGGTAGTTTTATGCCAAGGTGCAATTGCTCCTTCTTTTATACTAAGCTTTGGCTCTGCTATAACAAGTTCAGGGTCAAAATACACTTCCGTACCAAGGCCATCACAAGCAGGGCAAGCACCATAAGGGCTGTTAAAAGAAAAAATTCTTGGCTCTATTTCTGTAAGAGTGAACCCAGTAATAGGGCAGGCAAATTTTTCCGAAAAGGTTAGAATAGAACCTAATTGATGCTCACCTTCGTAATCATCTGGCAAAGCTGCTATTTCGGCATGTAATAATCCGCCACCTAATTTGATGCCAGTTTCAACACTATCAGCAAGTCTATTACCTAACTCATCTCCAATCTCTAGTCTATCTACTACTACTTCGATGTCATGCTTAAGGTTTTTGTCAAGTACTGGCAACTCATCAAACTCGTAAAAATTACCATCAATTTTAACGCGTTGGAACCCTTGCTTTTGCAAGTTTAAAAATTCTTTTCTATGCTCTCCCTTTTGCCCTTTTACTATAGGTGCTAAAATGTAAAGACGGGTTCCTTTGGGAAGCTTATTAATTATTTCTACTATCTGCGATGGAGTCTGCTTTTCAATAGGCTTTCCAGTGGCTTCAGAGTAAGGAACGCCAATACGGGCATATAACAGCCTTAAATAGTCATAAATTTCTGTTGCAGTAGAAACTGTAGAGCGAGGATTGCGTGAAGTGGTTTTTTGGTCAATCGCAATTGCTGGAGAAAGTCCTGTTATCGATTCAACATCTGGTTTATCCTGAATCTCTAAAAATTGCCTAGCATAGGCAGATAAGCTTTCCACATAGCGGCGTTGCCCTTCTGCATATACAGTATCAAAAGCTAAAGAAGATTTACCTGAGCCAGAAACTCCTGTAACTACTACCAACTGATTCTTTGGAATATCAACCGTTACATTCTTTAGGTTATGTACTTTCGCACCGCGGACGCTTATAAAGTTTGAGCTCATTTATAACCAACTTCAATTTTAATTCCAAAAGTATATCAGTGATCTTGTAATATTCAACAAATACTAGCATCAGTCGCAAGATATAAAGAGCCAGTGATTAGAATGCGTGATGGGCGCTCGGCCTTTGCAATGATAAGCTTAACAGCATCTGGCAAACTATCGCATGCATAAGCCTCAAACCCTAGCTCTTTTGCGGCTGCAGCTATGTTTTCAGCTTTTTCGCCTTTTGGTTCGCTAACCACTTTAACTCCGCATACAAGTTTTACTATACCTTTAAAATATTCAAGGAATCCTTTTATATCTCTATCGCCAGTGCGCCCATTAATCAAATAAGTTGGCTTATCCTGCCATAAATTAGCTATAGTGGCAGAGATCATCTGTGCTCCTCCAGTGTTGTGCGCGCCATCAACCCAAATTTCAAAACCTTCTGGCAGCATTTGATGCAGGGTCCCAGAAGTAATTCTTTGCATGCGGCCTGGCCAAAAAGTGTTGGCAAGGCCTCCTTTGATATCATTTATGCTAATATCGAAGCTTTTATTTAGATATTTTACGCACGAGGCTACTGCCGCTGAAGCATTTACTATTTGATGTAAACCCAAAAGTGAAGGCTTGGGCATTTGTATACTGTTTTTGCTCAAAAAATCATGAAAGATGAACCCTTCATTATTCACCTCAAAATTCCAATCTTTGCCACAGGCAAATAGTTCGGCGCTTACATCTTGGCATTTACGCTCTATAACTTCTAGCGCTTCAATCATTTGCCATGATGATACACACGGGCATCCAGGCTTAATAATGCCAGCTTTTTCATAAGCTATCTTAGCTATAGTGTCGCCTAGATATTCCACATGATCAAAGCTAATCGGCGTTATTACGGAAAGCAGTGGGTTATCAATAACATTGGTAGCATCCATTCTACCGCCCATGCCAACCTCAAGTAATAAAACGTCAGCTGGTACTCGAGAAAATGCAAGGAACGCTGCAGCAGTAGTTGCTTCAAAAAATGTTGTATGGATCCCTTCAGCTTTTAACCTAGTTTCTTCCATAATTTCATATAGATAGCTATCGGTAATTTCTTGCCCACTTAGCATTATACGCTCATTAAACCTACTAAGATGGGGAGATATATATCTATGAACTTTATAACCAGCATGCTCAAAAACACTTTTTAGATAGGCAACAGTTGAACCTTTGCCATTAGTGCCTGCCACATGGATAACCGGAGGGAGCTTATTTTGGGGGGAACCAAGGCGTAATAGTAATTCTTGCACCCTTTCTAAGCCCAACATTATATTGGTTTTAACATGTGGTATTGGCCAATGTGGTAGATAAACCATAAGAACTATTTATTTATTGTCTCACTCGGTTTATAATCGCAAACGTATATACAATCTATTTAAAATTATGAATCCTCGTACTATAAAAATTGGCAATATAGAAATCGGTAATCATCTACCAATGGTTTTAATTGCCGGCCCTTGCCAAATGGAATCTAGAGAACACGCTATAGAATGCGCAGATTATCTTATGCAAGTTACTGATAAACTTGGCATCAAGCTGATTTATAAAACTTCTTTTGATAAAGCAAATCGCTCTTCCATTTCTGGTAAGCGCGGAATAGGTCTTGAGTCCGCTTTGCCGGTATTTGAGGAAATAAAACAAAAATTTGGCTGCCCTGTTATTACGGATATTCACAAAGAATCTCAAGTTGAAGAAGTTGCCAAGGTTGCTGATATTTTGCAAATCCCCGCTTTTTTGTGTAGGCAAACAGATTTGCTTATAGCAGCTGCCAATACAGGCAAAATCGTAAATGTTAAAAAGGGCCAATTTTTAGCGCCATGGGATATGAAAAATGTTGCAGATAAAATTGCCTCAACCGGCAATACCAATATTATGCTAACCGAAAGAGGAGTAACATTTGGCTATAACCGCTTAATAAATGACATGCGAGCTTTGGACATAATGAAGGAAACCGGTTACCCTGTTGTGTTTGATGCTACACATTCCGTTCAAGAACCGGGAGGGCTTGGTGGTTCTACTGGCGGCGAGCGCAAATTTGTGAAAACCGTTGCAACTGCAGCTGCAGCTATTGGAATTGCGGCACTCTTTATAGAAACGCATCCAGACCCAGATAATGCGCCAAGTGATGGTCCTAATATGTTGCCATTTGCTGGTCTTGAAGATTTCTTGAAGCGCATTTGGGAATTTGATACTCTAGCTAAAAAGGCTTAAAATGGCTCGTAGACCGCAAGATTATAAGAAAGTTATTGTTTATAACCGCAAGGCTAAATACGATTACTTTATTGATGAAACGTTAGAGGCTGGAATTGTATTAGTTGGGAGCGAGGCGAAGTCGCTTAGAGCGCATGACGTGAATATTAATGACGCCTATGTAGACCATGAGAATGGTGCAATGATGTTGATAAATTCATACATTCCAGAGTACGATAAAGCAGCAACAGCTTTTAACCACTCACCAAGGCGCACAAGGAAATTGTTATTACACAAACGCCAAATCAAAAAACTGATCGGCATGCTCAAAACCAAGGGAGTGACTATAGTTCCACTTTCTGTTTACTTTAACAATAAGAATATTGCTAAACTGGAAATCGCTGTAGTGCGCGGTAAAAAGGAATATGATAAACGCGAAGCGATAAAACAGGCAGATTGGAAGCGTGAAAAAGCTAGGATTATGGCTTCTTAATAAAGTTTTGTAATAAGGCCACCTCATACTAGCGCACATAAAAAGCGCAAAATTGTGCAACCAAAAGAAGTATTTTATACTAAGTTGCGTTCAAGATAATAAATAGTATACTGTAATATAGAATTGCATTACAGGTACTAAATATGCTTACGTTCAATGAAATTAGCAGATG
>JAQSWL010000065.1 GCA_029266655.1 Candidatus Midichloriaceae bacterium
TTTTTTAGTAACACTGGTAGTTTTATTATCTACTATTGACTTGCTATCTTCCACTGTTTCGCTAGGATTTCCTGCGATTTTTATATAAGAGACCTTTCCCTCTCCTTGTATAATCTTTTTTATTTCTTCTACACTCACATCTACTTGTTTTGCTAGCTCGCTTATTAAGCTTTCATCTAACTTTTCCCTATCCTCAAGCTTTAGCTGATCGATGAAATCTTTTAATCTACTATCATTATCTTGCAATCCTTCATAAATACTCTTTGCATAGAGAAGTCCATATTCTTCCCGATTGCACTTTAGAGTATCTCTGTATTGAATTTCAGTATCTCCTGGACTATAATATCCAGCATTCCAACAATCATCGATACTTTCGCATCTTGCAAGTATAACTAAGTTTTTAAGTGCAAAAATCCCACAGCTTACTAAACCGTTACCGCCACTTATAATATTATCATATTCTAATTTTTGTTCTGCTTGTCCTTTTTGAAGGCGATTTATTTTTACCCCAATAAAAACAGTTTTTATATCCTGCTCAAAATCTATTCTTTCTTTCCCTCGAGAATCTTTATATACGCAAGTTATTTTCCCTGCAGCATCCTTAAATATGATAAACGCTATCCAGTGGTTACCTCCAGTATTATAGATTCCTGTTAACTTCTTTTCAGCCTCAAGCTCTTTTTCTTTCCTTTTTAGGATTTCTTTTGCATCCACGCTTTGGTACTTACATCTTCCTATAGCCCCTACGAACTCGGTATTTTCAAAGTCTTTCAACAATAATTTTGCTACCGCTGTTATGTCGCTATCTTGATACCAATATCCTAAATCATCATATCTATTGAAGGCATTACCCAATTGCGGGTTAACAACTTTTTCCATATGCCTTTCTTTTTTTGGAAGAGGGAGCGCCTCGTATGCTAATTCCTCTTCTTGCATCGCTTGTGCGATAGCGTAGTCCACTGCTAAACTACTTCCCCTCTTCAATTTACTTAAGAACTCACCAAGGTCTTTAACTTTTCGTTCAGCTTCTATAGGCTCATTTTCTACATTACTCAGTAACTCTTTTTCTATGATCGATAAATCAAGTCCTTGTTCTAAATCATATCCCTCCAAAAACCTAAGTGAATTATATATCCAAACATTCCCAAATTCCTGGACTGCTTCCTCAAGCTCCATACCAACTATGCGCAAAGCAGATCCGTTACTTGTATCCCCTAAATACTCTGCTAATTCGTGTGCAGAAGCGGTTAGCTCAGCTCCCCAATCTTTTATACCCCCAGTCCTCATTTGAAACCCCTCATCATTTCAAATGCAACTACCTGTTGCTATAAACAAATTCTAGAAATAGATTCTAGATCAAAATACAACCGCCTCCTGGATTTTGATTGTTTCCTTGGGTTCGCTGTTGAGAAGGTGCTGGTACATTAGCCACGCCTTGTATATTAGCTGCATTTGTGGTTGCTGGCTGATTATTTCTCAAACTCGTTGTTGTCGTAGTGGTAGTGGTTGTGGTTGTAGTAGCCAACCTACTTGTGCTTTGGAGTGCAGATTGTGCTTTAATTTTTTGCAAATCTTCATCAAAAGCCTCTTTTACTGATTTCTCTCCTTCAGCTATTAATGCTTCTATTTGCTCAGGCTTTAAATCAAAATCTAGCAACCCCACTCCTAAGCAATCTATTTTGATTGTTCTTTTTTCATTACTTACTTGCCAATATTCATTTCTTACTAACTCTCCGTTTTTAAGAACTTCTATAATTGGCTTCACTTGTTTGGCCATGTTACCCATATCATTTGCTACTTCAAATGGGTTTCCCCCAGCAAGCCATATGCTTAATCCATGACATGCTTTGATCAATTTCATGTTTATTGACTCACTATCTTTAGCCTCTGTAGTTATTGCTGCAGCCTGTGTTACTGCAGGTCTATAAATGCTAAGCCCCAAAGTATATGGATTATATTCCGGCTTCTCTGATTGTTTTGCCAATCGCCCAGTATGTTGGTATTTAACCTTATCAAAGATATCAACCGGATAGTTATATACCATCCCTCCATCTACGCATCTTAATTTTATCATCTCTCCAGTAACATCATCTTGATACTCAAGAACTTTTGGTGCAAATACTATTGGTATTGACATTGATGCTCTAATTGCATCTACCAATCTTATATTTCTATGCGCTGGATTGTCACTGCCTAATACTATTAAGCTATTGTTCTCATCATCGATATTTAAAGTCACAACATGCAGCTCTCGATAACCAGCCTCTCCTCTCTTAACCTTTTTATTCAGGTCTCCTAAAGTAAAATTATGCTTTCCTGTCTTATTATATATCAAGCCTTCTATTATTTCCTCGAATCTATTTCCTGAGCACAATCCTCCTTTATCTCCCAATGTGTTTATGATATCAAAAATCAACCTTCTGCCACTTGTACCTTTTTGCGTAATTAGTTGATTGATTTTACCTTGCATGCTCTTGGTACTTTTCTGAACTTCTATTACGCTCTTAATATTGTCACTATCTAAGAACTCCAGTATGTTTATTGACGCAAGGTCTTTCTCTAACTCCATTCCTGTATATCCTATTGCATACAGTCCTGCAGTTATAGCCCCAGCCGATGTACCCGCTACACGCTCTATAGCATCAAGCTCCTTATCTTTTTGTACAGCCTCTAACGCTTTTAATGCCCCTATATATACTATTCCTTTTGGCCCCCCACCTTTAAATACTATATTTCTTATTGGGGTCTCCCAAATTTCCGGAATCTTATATTTATTATCTTCTACTAAATTATGAGCATTTTCTAATAAATTTATCGCTTTTTCTTTTTCTGTTAGCTGTTTTGCAATCTTATTTCTCTTATTATTTTTAGTAACCAAACCCGGTTTTTGTGCCAGTAAGTGCACCATAATTTTTTTCTTATCTAACCATTTCATCTCTTCTTTTGTTACTACTTCGTGCAATGCACTATTACCTGTTGCGTCACACCATTTATCTATGCTGCAATCTTGATACCTTTTGCTAAAAGATCTTTCGATTATCCTAAGCGCTTCTATATTACCTTTATTCCCTACCACAGATGCATATACATACGCATCTTGTACTAATGCCATTGGTATTTTATAATCATAAAGCAGGTGGTGCAATACTGCATTTTTTCCATGCTCTATTGCTAAATTTAAAACATTCCCTCTACATAAATCAGTACTAGGAATGCTACTTGTAATTTCGCTAATCTCTTTGATCGCCTCTATCTCTCCCAATATTACCGCAACTTCAAGTGGATTTAGTTCAAGCTCCCCAAATTGAGCTTTTTTGCTAAAATCTAAATTATTTTCTCCTATCTTATCACATACTTCTTCCACATACCCATATAGCACGGCAGTGTGAACTATAGTTACTCCATCATTGCTCACTGTATTAAATTTATTGTAATTACCCCTTAAACACTCTAGCATTAACGCTTCTCCACCTTGCGCCCAATACTTTACTGCGTAGTGCTCTATGAAGTATCCGTTTTTATCTTTAAACTTTAGTCCTATCCCCATTTCTGCTAATTTAACTATTATCTCCTTCAACGTTTGAAAGTGCATTAAGTTATCATCCACCATTTGCATAGCAACCACAAGAATAGGACTTGCTTTCTTATCCTTGCCTTTATACTGCTCTTGTAACCAAGCAAGATCGTTAGTTTTGTGGCATACTTGCATCAAATCTACAAAACATTGATCATTTTGCAAATCTGGTAATTCTAAAGATTGTCTTACTAACATATTAACCTCTTTATATTTATTGATATTAAATGAAATCATTTCATCAATTACCGGATCAATACCTTCTATCCGTATCCATTTGCGTCCCAGCTTTAAGCTGTTTAGCATCTCTGTTGGCAATCCCTCTTTGAGCGCTTTTTGGTAATAGTGTTCTATTATTTTAGCAGGAAGCTCTTTGTCATTTGGGTCAAGCTCAAAGGAAATCTGCATATTTTCCTTATGGAGAATAAGCTTATTATTATTTAATATTATAGCTGATTCCTCGAAGATATCTAAACTTAGCAAAGCCATATACTCTGCATAAAAAAGACCTAACTCTCCTTCTTCTTCCATGTAGTTATTTATACAATAATTTGTTAATTCTTTAACGTTGGACCCAACATATTCATTAGTAGTATTATTAAAAAATCTTGAGAATTCACTAAGTACCTTTATGGTTAATTCCCTTCTTAATTCCTTGCATTGTAGGTGAACTTCTTTCAAAAACATACCAACTACAGATCTAAACACTGATGGCTCTTCACTATCTGTAAGCATCGGCAATAATTCTCTGAAGAGCATTCTTGCTATAGGCTCCCTTATTTTTAATTCTGTATTTCTAAGTAAAGAAAAAGTCAAAAGAACTAACGGTTCTGGTTTTTGCTCAAAAAAAATCTTTATCTTCTTTAGCCTTTCATTAAGATCAACATCATAACTTAATATTTGCTTCATTCTTTCCTGATTATCATGCTTATCAGGAATTAAAGTAATAAATTCTTCAATTACTGGCATACGCACGCTAGGATCAGGATTCCGTAATAATTCACATATTATTAAATTTACTTTTGCTAATATCTTCCACTCAACAGCAACATATTGCTCAATGCTAAACGAAAATTCTTCTTTGATTAATTCACTATCACTATCTTGCCACTCATCTGAGTCTTCAGGTAAAGAAAGAGCATTTTCAATAGCTCGCATCAAATCCTTATCTGAATAAGAGTCCAACACATCATACTCTAGAATACTGTTATATCCTTTTAACGCCTCTACGGCATAGCCACGTATAAATTTGTCAAAATCTTTATCTTCAATGATGGTCATTAATCTTAATATTATCGAATCCTTGAGCTCTTCGTCCAATATATTTAAGTTACCTAAAACTTTTACTGCCCGCTCTCGCACCGAGGCATATGTATCATGCGATGCTTCTAGCGCTATAAGTGCAATCTCTTTCTGTAATTCTAAATTTTTTATGTCTAACTTTCCTAAAAGAGAAATCGCTCTACTACGTTTTTGACGACTTAGCTCAAGATTCTTAATATCAGGTCCTAAAATATCCATTACAATCATTTTTTGTAAGTCTAGATCTGATGAAATTAAATTTTTTAGTAATTGGCCTGCAAAAACTCTGATGATTTTTACCTCGCTCTGAAGTAGCGTGACGCACCCGAGAACTAAAGATTTACGGAAATCGGAATCAATACCAAATTCAGGATCAGAAAGTACATCTGTAATTATTTCCATAGCAAGATTATGGAATTTATGCTCAGTGCTTAACATATTGTTAAGCACTATAAGAAGTAATTTCTCCTTTTCATTTTGATCTATTAAACCAAATCTCAGGGTGGCAATTGCTGAACCAGTTTTAACGCCAACTTGCTCATTTGTAGTTAAGACCGTCAAGTGATCCTGTAACTTTAATTTTAACTTTCGCTCTCCAATATTTAATCTTATTAAGATCAATATGGCTTCTTCAACTGAAGTTACATCAGATTGACTTAGTAACTGAATTATAGAGTCTACAATACTGGAATTTTTTATTATTTGCGGCGTATTTGCTAATGTATTCAAAAACCAGTCAAATCTCAGATAATCATTTTTAATCAACCCCATAATATCAGGAGCTCCCGGAATATTACTGCTACATTTTCCTTCTTCTAAACATGTGATAACATTAGTTAAATAATTTTGTAAATTGAGATCTATTCCACCGTTTAATATTATATTCCAAAAATTATCTATTGCTTTTTGATTTTCAAGTTCTGAAACTACAAGTCCTGATATAAACAACAACATTCGTTCATAGACAGCTTCATATTTATTGTCATTTAAGAAAATGACTATTTCTTTAAGCTTATTTATATCATCAGATTTTAAATTTCTTACTATATGCCTTGCTGCAAAATACTCTTGGAAGGTTAAATGTATGAACTCATATTCTTTAACGCTTTTTTCTGAGTTTATCCCAGATAAGATTCCTAACTCTTTTAAGTTTTTAAGTTGCTTCCAATTTACTTTTGCTTCTTTTAAATGGTCTTCACGCAATATAGCGGTTTTATATTTGGCTCCTTGATAAGCCACAGACTCTAGTAAAATAAATTCTTCTTCACAAAGTTTCTCGATGCCCTCAAAATTAATTTCTTCCAGCTCCTTGCCTTTGAATTTTATCAAGTACCTTTTTATTAGCCATTCAGTGATACTTTCATATAGATCCGTCGCCGTTAATTCTGTTTTCCCCTCAAGAATCCCTTTATCCCAAACCAAACATAATAAATATAAATTGATAGGAATTTGAGCAATACTCTCTATATTAGAATGCTGCTTTATAAATCTATATATCTCTTTATCTGCTTCCTTTGAGTGGATAAAATACTTACTTATATACTCGTAAACATTTTTTTGTTTTAATCCTGAATTTTCTATTTCAGCTTCAAATTTAGCTTTCAGGCTCTGGCTTATAGAATTCGGCCGTGATGTCATAATGACTTTAGCTTTGGAATTTCTTATATCAATTGCTTGGTCGACTATAGTTTTTACAATAATATTTTTATCATTATGCAAGTATGCTATTTCGTCATAACCATCTAAAATCAGTAATACTTTCTGAGACTGCAAAATTTTATTTATTTGCTCTACGCTAACTTCCTTATTGCTGAAACAACAATTATTAATAAACGATGCTAGTGGATAATCACTTATGGTATTTTTATATAACTTATGCCAATTGGTGCTTAAACTTCTAAGAGGTAGCCAAAAGACATAACCAAATTTATCATTCCATAACTCTCCTTGAGCCCATTTATAAGTCACATAATTGCACAAAGTTGTTTTGCCGATCCCTGCACGGCCGTAAATTAAAACTTTATTGCCTTTACCAAAAATTGAATTTAACTCTATTTCACTCTTGTTGCCTTTTATATCTTCATATGAACTATAAACTTCTTTCTCTTTTGCATCTTTTTCCTTACCCTTATCCTTCTTCTCGATAAGCATAAGGTTAACATAGGTGTCCTCTATCTCCTGAACTTGCAGATCATCATCTTCAAATAGCTTAGGCAAATGCTTTTTTCCTTGATAGAAGCTCTTTAGCTTTTCTTGCATTTGATTTCCCGGTGAATTCTCAAACATAAATTCTCTCTGCGTTAAAAAAGCACTATCTCAGGTTGCGGACTTAATTCATTAATACAATCTTAAAGAATCACCAGTCAATATTTTTTTATAAATATTTTGCAAAACGCTTAGAAATATAATGGTAAATTTTACAATTACTGAAATTTATTTGATGTATAGTTCCGTATGATTATGTAGGGCTTGAATACCTCACGGTGTTCAGGCCAGAGTACTTAGAATTGACTACCAAGGCAATACAATTTTTCGCATAACTTCTAGCTGCCTGATTCCTCGCCTCTGTCAAATTAACCCTTACTTTTCACAGCTAGTTCTTCAGAAACATTTCTCACCAATAGATTAATTCCTTTACTTTCCAGTTTTGATTTTAACCCTTCAACATGTGCTGATCCCACAGGGAAGATTACATTATAACCCAATCCAGAACTCTCAATAAGCTTA
>JAQSWL010000008.1 GCA_029266655.1 Candidatus Midichloriaceae bacterium
CATCTGCTAATTTCATTGAACGTAAGCATATTTAGTACCTGTAATGCAATTCTATATTACAGTATACTATTTATTATCTTGAACGCAACTTAGTATTACTTTAATATTCAAATTAAATTACTATAAGAGTTGGCAAAAAGGTATAGACGACAGGAAATTTGGAAAAGTGGAAGGAGCAGCAACGGAGAGCGCCGTAAGCCTATAATAATAGGTGCGGACGCGGAGAAGTTAGCTGCGATGCTCCAATTTTTCAAATTAACGGAGTATATTAGCTGCATGCCCGATAAAAGCATTGAAGAGTGGATGTGGAGCGAAAGCCCTAGATTTCAGCTCTGGGTGGAATTGCACGCCAACGAACCATGGATGATCTTTAAGTTCGGCGATCTCGGTTAAGGTTTCATCTGGAGACATCCCCACGATGGCCATGCCCTTGCTTTCGAATTTCTCTTTAAATTTTATATTAAATTCATATCTGTGGCGATGACGCTCAGATATTATATCCGTCCCATATGCTGCATAAGCTTTGGAATCTTTCTGTAATTTGCAAGGGTAAGATCCTAAGCGCATTGTGCCACCTAGATCTTGCGAGCGCTTCACAACCTTGCCGTCTTTGTCCCATTCATCCATAATTGCAATAACTGGCGTGCAATCGTATCCAAATTCTGTAGAAGATGCATCTTTTATCGAAAGCACATTTCTAGCAAATTCTACCATAGCTAGCTGCATGCCTAAGCAGATTCCAAAGAATGGTATCTTATTAGTGCGCGCATATTTAATTGCTAAAATTTTTCCTTCGGTATCTCGCACCCCGAAGCCACCAGGTACCAAAATTCCATTTATACCAGAAAGCTTTTCTTGAATATTGTCTTCATGCAAATTGCCGGCATTGATCCAGACAATTTTTATTTTATATCTATGTTTGATACCTGCATGATGCAAAGCTTCTATTAGTGATTTGTAAGAGTCCTTGAGTTTTATATACTTACCAACAACTGCTATTCTCACTTCATCTTTTGGATTTTCTAGATGTGCTACAATATCCTGCCACTTTTGTATATCAAAATTGGTATCATCATATGGCAAACCAAAAGATTTCAGCACTTGTTTGGCTAAGCCCTCTTTGTGATAATCAAGTAAGGCATGATAAATGGTTTTTTGATCTAACCCTTGGATTACTGTTTCCTTGGTCATATTACAAAATAACGCTATTTTAGCGCGGTCCGATTCCGAAATTGGTTTTTGTGAGCGGCACAATAAGATGTCTGGCTGAATCCCAATAGAGCGTAGCTCCTTAACAGAGTGTTGAGTAGGCTTTGTTTTTAGCTCTTTTGAAGTTGGAATGTATGGTACTAAGGTTAGATGCAGGTAAAGAGATTTTTCTTTGCCTAACTCGTATCTGAGTTGTCTAATTGCTTCACAAAACGGTTGAGCTTCTATATCCCCCACTGTGCCACCAATTTCGCATAAAGTGAAGTCTACATCGTCTGTATTGGATAATATGAAATTTTTAATTAGGTCTGTCACGTGAGGGATAACCTGAACGGTAACACCTAAATATTCTCCCCTACGTTCTTTGGCAATTAGGTCAGAGTAAATTTTGCCCGTAGTAATATTATCACCACGTCGTGCATCTACGCCGGTAAACCTTTCATAATGGCCTAAGTCCAGATCCGTTTCGGCCCCATCTTCTGTAACAAAAACTTCGCCATGTTGGTTGGGGTTCATCGTGCCTGGGTCCACATTTAAATATGGATCTAACTTGCGCAGACGCACCTTGTAGCCAGCAGATTGTAATAAAGCCCCTAAAGCTGCTGAAGCTACGCCTTTACCTAAAGAAGAAACTACGCCGCCAGTAATAAAGATGTATCTGCTCATTTTTTCAATTACTCAGTAACGTCAAGAACTTCAAGTCTTTTATCCTTAGATTCAGGAGCTATGCTTTCTATTAAATTTTTATTAGCTTTATGGCTGCTATTAACAAGTTTAGCGATAATTAAAGAATTAAAGATAAAACATATCGCAAGGATAATAGTAGCCTTAGTTAAGATGTTGGTAGTGGATCTACCAGATAAGACATTATGGCCACCACCAGAAAGGCCGGCTAAGCTATCAGCTCCATTCTTTTGTAATAAAATTATACCTATTAAAGAAAGCACTATCACTATTTGTACTGCAAGAAGAAAAGTTGTCATGTTATGAGTATTGTGTTAATTTCAAAGCTCATGATAAAAGCTTTCATCAAAAACTGCAACCATTAGGTTTATGTTTAAAAATAAATTTGCCATAAATTATCGTGTTATCACCGTAAATACAATAATGGTTATGTTGATAGCGTATTTTGTTTTCCATTCTCTAAGTGGTGAAAGGGGTGTTTTTGCCTATTTTAGACTTAAAAAAGTTGCTAAAGAGCAAGATGTGGTTTTAGAGACACTAATTGAAGAGCGTACAAAATTAGAGCATATTGTAAAATACCTTCACCCCAATTCACTCAACACAGATTTTTTAGATGAACTTGCTAGGCGGGATTTAGGGCTAGTAGGTGAGGATGAGAAAATTATTTATTTAACTAATAGCAATAATTAACTTTAAAAGGATTGCTTTTTAGGTTAAACATTTTAACTGAGCTAAACAAAATATCGAATAAAAATGCCAGTTACCGCAGCACAAAAACATGAGATACAAGAATTAAGTGAAAGTTCTTATACTACCAAGAGGGCAACTGTACCTGCTCTTGAGGAAATTTTATACGAGCCTATAAAATTATTAGATCATGGGTTTGTAAGAGTTATAGATTATATGGGTGATGATAACGCTATTACCCAGGCAGCTAGAGTATCTTATGGTAGGGGAACCAAGCAAATCTCTGAAGATAGGGGATTAATACGCTATCTGATGCGCCATTGGCATAGTACACCATTTGAAATGTGCGAAATTAAGCTTCATGTTAAATTGCCAATTTTTGTCGCGCGTCAGTGGATTAGACATAGAACCGCAAATGTTAATGAGTATTCTGCTCGCTATTCTATATTGGACCGTGAATTTTATTTACCAGATGCAGCGCATTTGGCTGCGCAATCTGTTTCTAATCGTCAGGGCAGGGGAGATGTTCTGACTGGAGACGAGGCGAAAAGAGTTATGGATTTATTAAGGCATGATTCTGAAAGCTGCTATGAACATTACATGGAAATGCTTAATTTAGATGATAACGATCAGCCTCTAGATCCTAGCAAAAGCGGTTTAGCTAGAGAACTTGCGAGAATGAATCTTACGCTTAATTATTATACTCAGTGGTATTGGAAAATAGATCTACATAATTTAATGCACTTTGTTATGCTAAGGGCGGACCCTCATGCTCAATATGAGATTAGAGTTTATGCGGATGCCATTTTAGATATTATGAAAAGGTGGGTGCCACATAGTTTTGAAGCGTTTATGGATTATAGAATGAATTCAGTAAGCTTGTCTTCTCAGATGAAAGGTGTTATAAAACGCATGCTGTCAGGCGAAAAAGTACAGCAAGAGAACAGCGGATTAACCAAAAGAGAATGGGAAGAACTGGTTGGCAAAATGGATCTCTCAGTTTAAGTAACTTAAATTATGGATAAGAAACTGCGAAAAATGTTTAATCATTTGAAATGTAGCAGCTCATTGCGAGAAGACTTTTGGCGACGCGGCCAATCCAGGAAGGTAATAAATTCGCTTCCACTACTTTTAAGAGGTATTATCAATGTCTAATCCTAAGAAAGCCCATCTGGTAAGAGAGCTAGATATTACAGCCTTGGTCGTCTACTATTTTTCCACGATTGTTGGAGTTGGGATTTTTATAGTGCCGCTTTTTGCTGCTAAGATTGCAGGGCCAGCATCGTTAATTTCATGGATGCTTGCATTGCTTTGTTCATATCCTTTTGCGATGATTTTTGCTCATATTTCTCAAAGATATCAAGTGAGTGGCAGCATACAAAAATTCTTAGAAGATGCTTGGGGGAAAAAATTTGGTAAATCGATAGCGCTATTTTTAGTAGTTTCTGCGCTTTTTGGTAACTCATTGCTTGGATTTGCTGCAGCTCAATATTGCAACGAGTTTCTTAATGCCAATTATAATATGTATTGGGTTGGTCTCATATTTCTGATATTGCCTGTGCTATTCAATTTGCTTAGAGTTGGGCTTTCTAGCAAGATTCAAACATTTAGCTTAATATCTTTAGTAGTACTTGTTGAAGTAGTGGTAATAAGCTCTGTGCCAGAATTTAATTCTAATAATCTTGAGCCATTCTTTCCAAATGGATGGGAGGCGGTAATACCTGCTATTGTAATATGCTTTTACTCGATTACTGGGTGGGAAAATGTAGATGCTCTGGCTGAAGAAGTTAAAGACCCTGTTAAGACATATCGTAAGGCGGCAAAAATTGCCGTTGGGCTTATAGCTGTGTTTTACATGTCTATTGCGCTTAGCGTGGTATTGGTAATGGATTATGCAGCTTTGGGTGATGTTAATACCATTCTTACTGCGATATTGAATATAACCTTAGGAGCGACTGCTAGTAAGCTCGGTGGAGCTATGGCTATAGTGCTATTGATCTTGGGGGCAAACGCATGGGTCTTTGGGACATCTAGAATTATATATTCGCTTGCAAGAGATGGAATTTTGCCACAGTTTTTAACTAAAATTTCTGAAAACAAAGTGCCTTATTATGCTGTTATGGCCCAACTTATCCCATATTTTTTAATAGCGGCATCCTTTGTTTTTGCGGAGATGCACCAAGATACAGTTGTTGAGATCACCAGTTTAAATTACTTGTTGCTTTATACTGTTATATTCTTTAGCGGGGCAAAAGCATTTTCAACCCATAGACTTAAAAGTTTAAGTGCTGCTGCAATGCTGATAACTGCTTATCTGCTTTTGCAAGGGGCATATCACGTAATTGGCATTTCTACGCTTTTACTTTTACTTTGCTTTTCATATGTGTACTTTTTGCCGAGGTATAATACCAAATCTCAAAATAAATAGAGTATTAATGCGCAGATTTATTTTGAGATTCAGTTAATAATTATTTTGGAGGCAATTGGTCTTGCGTTTGCTGATTGTTGCTCGCATTATATTGCCAGTATAAAAATGCCGCAGTACATGCCAAACTCGAGGCAACTAATTTAACACCTGGATGGCATTCAATAGGTGCTCCATTTTGAACAGCGTTATTCATAATCTTTCTAATGCTAAATGCCAATATACCAAAATTAATTGCAATAGGTGGCCCAAAAAGATAATGATCTAAATTTCTGCATATTTCGCTTTTTTCCTCAAAAAATCTTTGAGCTCCAAAACCTAATAAATGAGCTGCCATTATCGCGCCAAAACCGCACAATGATGATTTGTTACTTAAAGATGTAGTAGCACTTAAAAGCCCTTGGGAGCTTGAGTTATTAAAAAGCATTGCGCCGGCGAAAAGGGATGACCAGTTTATGAAAGAGATTATAAAGAGATTCTTCCTATCATATTGAATTCTTTTTTGCAAAAGTGAGGTATGCCCTTTGATGCTTTGATCTAATGTAAGCAGATCGTCAGTATTTGTGGTTGATTTTTGCATTTCTCTATTTGAGGATACGCTGAGCACAAATATTCGGCTATGATACTTAAAATCATCGGAGAAGCGAGTACCAAAGGACCCGAGTGCTGAAGATACATTTTGGTCATATGTTTCATAAAATAGTTGCTGTATCTCTAATCCAGTTTTTCTTAAGTTAAGGTCTTGTATATCCTGGGGCTTATTGGCAATCCATCTTTTATAAAGCCCATCAAACTCCTTGAATTTTTCTGCGTTACCACTTTCTTTATCGGGATGAAGTTTAAGACGAGCCTTATTTACGGCAGTTTTAAGTTCTACTTGATCCATTGTATAAGGGTTTGTGTCAATTTTTTCAATCTCCAAATATTTCGCTAGCTTACTAAGTTCAATTTTATTTAGCTCCACCTCTTTAGAGCTCGAATCAAGCTTGGGGTCTATTTTATTCATCATGTCAATAAAAGTGGGCGCATGAAGCAGCATAAACATCCTTGCTATATTACCCTCAAAACAGCATCCAAATTGAAATATAGCGAAAACTTTATCTAATTCTTTTTTAGCATCGACATTGAAATCAAATGTAGCCATGCTCAGGTTGGTATCTTCGGAAGATTCACTTGTATTAACACCTATTATTTTTTCTCTAAGCCTACCAATGAAATTTGCTAAATGCAGACTATCGGTGCTTCCTAGAGAAAAACGGGCGTATTTACCTGTGGAATGTTGCTGAAGATCATCTAATTTCATCCCCAGTTCTGCCGCTATCTCTTTGCAAGCGTCACTGTTAATGTCAATTTTGCTGTAAGCAACCGCAGCTTTAAATGCGAATACTTTTAGATCATTTAAATCTTTAATTTTCATATGTCCCATCAATCTTTATTTTACTTGCCAAAATTATATGCAATTTTTAGGAAAAGAGCAATATATTTCTCTTGTTAAACAATGATTTCTCTCAATAATTCAATAAAAATAAAATAGTAATGGCTCGACATATAAACATTAACCAATCAAGAAGTTCTCTCAAAAATCTTGGCTAAATCCTCGGGCTTTATCACTACAAAAGTTGGGCGCCCATGGTTGCATTGAGCCGCAAAAGGGGTTGATTCTATCTGCCGTAAAATAGCGTTCATTTCTGGAATGCTTAATTTTCTGCCGGCTCTAATGCTGGAGTGGCAGGCTATATTGCCCCATATCTCATCTCTCTTGCTTTCTAAAACGTTTGCTTCAGATTCTTTCATGAGCATTTGTGCAATTTCCTTTAGCACATCTTCAACGGCATCTTTATCTAAAAACTCTGGGATTTGACGCACAATGATTTGCGTAATACCATTGCGCTCAATTACAAGGCCAAACTTGGATAACTCATCCACATGTTCTAACAAATGTGTGGTAAGTGCAGCGCCAAGTTCAATTACTTGAGGTATTAGCAAATTTTGACTCTTCAAATGAACTGCGCTGTTTTTCATGCGTTCCAATACAAGGCGCTCATGAGCTGCATGTTGGTCTATCAACACCAACCCTTCAGAATTTTGAGCTACTATATAAGTTGCATCTATCTGAAATAATGCATTACCCAATGGGTGTTCGGTAACTGTCGGGGCAGATATCGATGCGGGCATGGATATAGGGGCTGGAGCAGACGGCGTGCTTAGTGGCGTAGTAGTAGAGGGCGTATAGCTTGCTCTAGGAGTTGGGGTTCGATAATGAGAGGCAGAATTATCGTTAAAGCTTAGAGGTATTTTTGGCTGAATGTTTTGCATGGCCGGCAGCTGTATTGTGGATTTCGCAACACTCACTACGTTATCTACTACCATTGTTGAGGTGCTAGCGGGCGCGCTACTTAATGCTGATCTAATTGCAGTAATTACAAAGCCCTTCACTTTATTTGGATCACGAAGTCTAACCTCAGTTTTTGCTGGGTGTACATTAACATCCACTTCATATGGATCTATCGACAAGTGCAATATTACCGCTGCGAAGAATCCATGTGTCATAAGGTTGGCATACGCGGCTTTAATCGCTGCAAATATTTGCTTATCTTTAACGGAGCGGCCATTTATGAAAATGTGCTGGTTTGCGCTGGTTCTGTGGGTGAAAGTTGGAATGCCCACAAATCCCTTTATGCTAATATCAGCGCCTCTACGGTTTACAGGGGTCATGTTTTTTGCAAACTCTGCACCAAATAATTGCGCTAATCTTTCTTCTTCATTTACAACTATTGGGCAATCTAAAATAGTTTCGCCATCGCTTGCAAAACAAAAATGAATATGTGGATAGCATAATGCAAATTCTTGTATTAGCGAAATTGCATGAGCTCGCTCGGTAGCGTCCGACCTCATAAACTTAAGCCTTGCTGGTGTGTGAACGAATAAGTCTTTTACTTCTACAGTTGTGCCAATTTCCCTAGCTGCAGGGCTTGGATCGTTTTTTTCGCCCCCAGATATATGAATGCTCCAAGCATGCTCTTCGTCATTCTGCCTAGTGGTTATTGTGAGATTAGAGACAGATCCTATAGAAGGCAAAGCCTCGCCTCTAAAGCCTAAAGAGTTTATGCAATTGATATTTTCTTCATCAAGCTTAGAAGTCGCGTGTCTTTCAATTGCAAGCTGTAGATCTGATTTTTCCATCCCGCAGCCATTATCAGAAATGCGTATGCAATTTTTTCCTCCGCTTTCAATTTCCACAAAAATCCAAGTTGCGCCGGCGTCAATAGCATTTTCCACTAATTCTTTTATAACCGATGCAGGGCGGTCTACCACCTCGCCAGCAGCGATTTGATTTATAGTTTTATCGGATAATTTCTTAATTTTGGTCATGGTATTTTTACTTAATATGAGCTAGATTGTAGCATATTTATTTTTAGATTATGAGTTTAATTTATGAAAATAGCAGTAATTGGTGTTGGATACGTAGGGCTTGTGGCAGGAGCTTGTTTTGCAAGCTTTAATATGGATGTGATCTGCATTGATCAAGATGAGCAAAAGATTGATAATCTAAAAAATAATATTATTCCAATTTATGAGCCAGGGCTTGAAGAAATTGTTATTAAGGCTAGTAAAAGAGGTAATTTAAAATTTTCCTCAAACTTAGATGATATAAATGATGCAGAGGTAGTAATTATTGCAGTAGGCACTCCCTCACTTCCTACAGGCGAAGCTAACTTAAGCTATTTGATGAAAGCTATAAGAGATGTGGCAGGCGTTGCAACGGGATATAAAGCTCTTGTTATAAAATCTACGGTGCCAATTGGAACTGCAAATTCAGTTCGTAATGAGCTTGCATCTATGGGTGTTGCAGATAGATTTGATGTTATATCAAATCCAGAATTCCTGCGTGAAGGAGTGGCTGTATATGATTTCTTAAAACCAGACCGTATCGTGATCGGAGCTAACTCACAAAAAGCACGCAAAATTGCCGAAACGCTCTATCAGCCGTTAACATCTCAAGACGTGCCGCTCGTGATAACTGATAATCCAACTGCAGAAACCATTAAATACGCAGCAAATGCTTATTTAGCTATGCGTGTTGCTTATATAAACCAGATTGCAGATTTATGTGAAGCGGCTGGTGCAACAATAGATGATGTGGCAAAAGGAATGGGTTTGGACAAAAGGATAGGCAAACATTATTTGCATGCAGGCCCTGGATATGGTGGATCTTGTTTCCCAAAAGATACTAAGGCTATCAGCCATATAGCTAAAGAAAAAAATGTAGATCTAAGTATTGTTGAAGCAGTAATTGCGGCCAATGATGCTAGAAAGCAAAAGCTTGTAGAGCGCATTATAAATGCCTTTAGGAAGCATGGATGTGAAAAGATAGCAATATTAGGTATTACCTTTAAAGCAGAGACGGATGATATGAGAGATAGTGCATCTCTCATTATAGTGCCAGCATTACTAAAAGCTGAATTTGAGGTGAGATGTTATGATCCTGCGAATCCCAAAGATGCGCATGAATTATTAGGGGTTGCTTTGCAAAGCTCTATGAAGGATGCGCTGGAAGGTGTAGATGCTGCATTAATAATAACTGAGTGGCCAGAGTTTCAATTATTTGGGCTTGATCAACTAGCAGCCAAACTTAACAAAAAAGTGCTTTTTGATTTGCGTAATTTATTTGATGTTGAGGATATTAAAAGGGCTGATATAAGTTATTATTCTATAGGTAGACCAGATGCCTGAGCTGCCAGAAGTGCACACGGTTGTTTGTGGCCTTAAAAGCTCGATAGTAGGCTTAACTGTAAAGTCGAGCGAATGTTCTAAACTCACCTTTCGTGGCAAAAGTATACAGCTTGGGGCGCAGGATTTACTTGGTAGAAAAATAATAAATTGTTCAAGGCGTGGTAAATACATAGTCATTGGGTTTGAAAACCAAGATGCACTGCTAATTCACCTTGGCATGTCAGGTAAGGTGCTAATAAATGCTAGCGCTCAAAAACATGACCACCTCACAATTGTATTTGCTGATAACTCTACTTTGACTTTTAATGACCCAAGACGCTTCGGTATCGTTAAATTTATTAAGCGTGCAGATTTTGCAAAAGAGCCATTGCTGTGCAATTTGGGGCTTGAACCTCTTGAGCCAGAATTTACGCAAGAAGCACTGGCTAGTATTTGTGCAAATAAGAAGGCGCAGATTAAATCGGTGATTATGAATGCTAATTTGGTAGTGGGGATTGGTAATATTTATGCATCTGAGGCGCTTTACATGGCTGGAATTTTGCCTAACCGCAGAGCATGTGATTTATCATCTCAAGAAATTCAAAGGTTGCATGCAAGTATAATAGAGGTTTTAAATCTTGCTATACAGTCTGGAGGATCAACTTTAAGAGATTATGTCCGCTCGAATGGCGATGTTGGCTATTTTCAGCATAAGTTTAAAGTCTATGGAAAACATGGCGAGCCTTGTGCGGTATGTGATAAGGAAATCCAAAAGATAATAATAGGTGCTAGGTCTACTTTCTTTTGTACAGGGTGCCAAAAATGATTCCGTATATACTCCGTTAATTTGAAAAATTGGGGCGTCGCAGCTAATTTCTCCGCATCCGCACCTATTATTATAGGCTTACGGTGCTCGTAATTACTGCTCCTACCACTTTTCCAAATTTCCTGTCGTCTATGCCTTTTTGCTAACTATTAATTTACGAGAAGTATATGATTGTTTCTAAATTAAATAGCTGGATGCCCTCGAAAAAACTTGCAAAAAAGTGATTTGCCAAGTAGATATTTATAAAGCAAATTAAGATGAATCCTTATGGTAGATATTCTATTTTATTCGTTTAGTGCCCTGCTGGTTATCGCAGCCCTTATGGTTGTGCTGCTTAGAAATCCTGTGCATTCAGTGTTGTTTTTGATCTTTGCATTTTTTAATGCTGCTGCTTTATTTATTCTGCTTGGAGCAGAGTTTATAGCTATGACATTGGTAATAGTCTACGTTGGGGCTGTCGCTGTTCTGTTCTTATTTGTGGTTATGATGATCAATATCAATATAGCTGAGCTTAAGCGTGGATTCCTTAAGCATGCACCTATAGGTATTATCTTAGGGGCTATAATATTCTTGCAAATTTACATAGCGCTTAGCAATTCTGCTATGTTTTTACCTAAGGTAGGAGATGCGCTGAATGCTGCGAATTTAACAAATACCGAGCAAATCGGCATGGTGCTTTATACAGATTATTTCATTGTATTCCAGCTTTCTGGGTTAATACTTCTTGTAGCGATGATTGGTGCAATTGTACTTACGCTTACCCATAGTAAGGATTCAAAAAGGCAAGATATAACTAAGCAAGTTATGCAGCGTCCGGAAGATTCAGTAGAGCTTGTTGAAGTTAAAGTGGGTCAGGGGGTGAAAATATGATAATGGGTGTTGGCATAGATCTTATGCATTTTTTGCTACTTAGTTCGCTAATTTTTACCATAGGTATTTGTGGCATTTTTATAAATCGTAAAAGTGTTATCACAATACTTATGTCTATAGAGTTAATGCTGCTTGGCATAAATATAAATTTTGTCTCTTTTTCGGTGTATCTTAACGACCTTACTGGTCAAATATTTACCATTATGGTACTTACAGTTGCAGCAGCTGAAGCTGCAATCGGACTTGCTATTTTAGTAGTTTATTTCCGCAACCGCGGCACAATCGATGTTGAAGATATAAGTAAGATGAGAGGATAGGCATGGGCTTTTTGAACCTTGAAATAATTGCGTGTGTGTTGATCTTTGCCCCATTGTTTGCTGCTGCTGTTGTGGGACTAAGCTCCAGAGTTATAAGGGATGACTTAGCCCAGTTTATTACATGTGGAATGCTTTTGGTATCTGCTACAGCCGCTACGCTTCTGTTCAAAGCGGTCGTATTTGATGCTCAGTTAATACATTTAGCGCTTTTAGATTGGATCAGCGTTGGCAACTTTAAAGCGCGGTGGGCAATTTATATTGATACGCTAACAGCAGTTATGTTGATAGTGGTTACTTATGTTTCAGCTTTGGTGCATATATACTCTGTTGGGTATATGAGCCATGATGAATGTAAGCCAAGGTTTATGGCCTATTTATCGCTTTTTACTTTTTTCATGCTTTGCTTAGTTACATCAGACAACTTCTTGCAGTTGTTTTTTGGTTGGGAAGGGGTTGGTGTTGCATCATACCTACTAATAGGATTTTGGTTTAAAAAAGATACAGCTAGCGCTGCGGCTATAAAGGCATTTCTTGTAAACAGGGTTGGAGATTTTGGCTTTGCGCTTGGAATCTTTATGGTGTTTTGGTATTTAGGCAGCGTTGAATTCAGTGGTGCTTTTGCTGCAGCTCCAATTCTTTCTGATGCGACACTTTACGTATTTGGCTATGAGGTTAAAGTCATTACACTTACATGCCTACTATTGTTTATAGGGGCAATGGGTAAATCTGCGCAATTTGGTTTGCATACTTGGTTGCCAGATGCTATGGAAGGCCCTACACCGGTTTCTGCTTTAATTCACGCCGCAACTATGGTGACCGCAGGTGTATTTATGGTTGCTAGGTGTTCGCCATTGTTTGAATATAGCAGCGTGGCGCTTTCCGTAGTCACATGCGTTGGTGCATTTACATGCTTATTTGCAGCAAGCGTTGCTCTTGTGCAAAATGATATAAAAAGAGTTATAGCATATTCAACTTGTAGCCAATTAGGATATATGTTTTTTGCTTGCGGAGTTTCAGCATATTCGGCTGGAATATTCCATTTAATGACGCATGGTTTTTTTAAGGCTCTGTTATTCTTAGGTGCAGGTAGCGTTATTCATGCAATGTCGGACGAGCAAGACTTACGTAAAATGGGTGGCATTTGGAAAAAAATTCCTTTCACCTATGCCATGATGTGGATTGGATCTTTAGCACTTGCTGGGATTTTTCCATTCGCAGGATTTTATTCTAAGGATACTATCTTAGAAGCGGCTATAGCTTCGGGCACAACCTTTGGAGAATCTGCATACATAATAGGATTATTGGCGGCTATACTAACAGCATTCTATTCTTTTAGACTTATAATTATGTCTTTCCATGGCAAGCCTAATGCTAGTAAGAAAGTCATGGAGAACGTTCATGAATCGCCTATTAGTATGACATTGCCCCTACTTATTCTTGCGGGGGGCTCTGTATGCATAGGATATATAGGAGCTAAAATGCTTGGCATGGTAGATGCTACACATGATTTTTGGCGTAATTCCATTTTTGTAATGGTGGAACATAACTCGATTGAACGCATTGAGAACATGGAGCATATTTATGGTTATTTGCCATTAGTTGCAGGCGTATTAGGAATTGTGATGGCATTCATTATTTATATAGGTAAACCTCAAGTTGCGCATATATTAAGTGTGAAGTTTAAAAATATATATAAGTTTTTGCTGAGCAAATGGTATGTTGATGAAGTTTATGACTTTCTATTTGTAAAATCCGCTAAAAAGCTGGGCAAGTTTTTATGGCGTAGTATTGATATGCATATGGTTGATGGCCTTCCAAATGGAAGTGCTGCTTTAACCCATTTATTCGCAAGGCTTACCAGCGTAATGCAAACTGGATTTATCTATCATTATAGCTTTGTTATGATGCTAGGATTGGTTGCTTTCCTAAGTTGGATGTTGTTTTTAATGCTATAAAAATTTGGTTATAAGATGATTGAAATGCCAATATTATCGTTAATTACCTTTTTGCCATTAGTGGCAGCTGGATTGCTTTGTTTAGCTGGATATTTGCCAGTTAAGCTTTCCGATAAATTCTACAAAATTTATGGGATTGTTGTGTCGCTAATAGTGCTTATACTATCTTTGGTATTGTGGGTATTATTTGACCCAGCGCTTAGCACCTATCAATTTGTTGAAAAATCTGCGTGGATTGAGGGAAGCGATATTTTTTATAGCCTAGGTGTTGATGGTATTTCTATTCCACTAGTGTTGCTGAGTGCATTTATTATTCCTATATGCATCCTTTCTGGTTGGAATTCCATAGATAAGCGTGTGAAAGAATTTGTGATTGCGTTTTTGGTTATGGAAACGTTCATCATGGGCACATTCCTAGCACTTGATTTACTGTTATTTTATATTTTCTTCGAGGCTGTGCTTATCCCAATGTATTTGATTATAGGGGTTTGGGGCGGTGAAAATAGAGTATATGCTGCTTTTAAATTCTTTTTATATACCTTGGCTGGGTCAGTATTGCTTTTACTTGGCATTGTGTATATTTACTTTCAGGCAGAAACAACTTATATCCCAGATCTTGCAAATATCTTACCTAGATATGAGCTTGATATTCAAAAATGGTTGTGGTTGGCATTTTTTGCTTCTTTTGCTGTTAAAGTGCCTATGTGGCCGGTACATACTTGGTTGCCAGATGCCCACGTGCAGGCGCCAACCGCGGGCTCTGTAGTGCTTGCGGGTATTCTACTCAAGCTTGGTGGGTATGGCCTTATTAGGTTTTCTATTCCTTTATTTCCTGGCGCTTCAGAATATTTTGCGGATTTCGTTTTTGCACTTAGTATTATTGCTGTGATTTATACATCTTTAGTTGCGCTAATGCAGCAAGATATGAAAAAGCTGATAGCATACTCCTCAATTGCGCACATGGGTTTTGTAACTGCTGGATTATTTGCTTTTAATGCCTTAAGTATTGAAGGAGCTCTTTTTCAAATGGTAAGCCATGGTGTTATATCTGGTGCTTTATTCTTATGTGTTGGAGTTCTATATGACAGAATGCATACAAAAGAAATTGCGTTTTACAGCGGACTTACTTCGCTTATGCCAAAATTTGCATTGCAGTTTATGATATTTATGTTGGCTTCGGTAGCGCTGCCATCTACCGCTGGCTTTGTTGGTGAGATATTGGTGCTAGCTGGAGTTTTTGCAGCTAGCAAATATGTGAGCGCTCTGCTTGCAACAGGCATGATATTGGGTGCTGCATATATGCTATGGTTATATGCTAGGGTTATGTTTGGTGAAGTGAAAAACGAAAAATTGGTTGAGATAAAAGATTTAAATTTAGTAGAACGGCTATGTTTTTGGCCACTTGCAATAGCAGTCTTTGTGCTTGGTATTTACCCTACTAGCATTTTAGGTTACATGCATAAATCAGTGGCAGATACTATAAGTAATTTTTCTGAGAATAAGTCTGGCTATAAGCAATCGATGAAGCTTGATGATGGTGATGTTACGATAATTATTGAAGGCGATAAGTAATTTATAGCTGGTGAATGGTATAGGTGTGTTGCATACCTGCTGATAATAAAAATTTTGCACAATTGACTTGCAATTGCCATGAAGTCAGGGTATTACAACCAGTAATTCTTTTTATGGAGCGGTGGCCGAGAGGCTGAAGGCGGCGGTTTGCTAAACCGTTATACGGATCTAAAGTTCGTATCGGGGGTTCGAATCCCCCCCGCTCCGCCATTTCTAAAATATATAAAATCAAGAGGAAGAGCGAAGCGGCTCTTGCTTTTATATATTTTAGAAATAGAGTTTGGAAGGATGAGAACCCCCGAAGAAAGGGGGTTTGACAAAATGCATAGCATTTTGGACGGCTTTAGCCGCCCGAAGGGGGAGGAATCGGCCTTAGCCGATTACGAATCAATCCCCCCTGCTCCGCCATCCGCCGACGCTAAGACATAGCGCAAGGCGCGATGCCACGACGTAGCTTAAATTACGACGCAGCCTCGGCGAAGGCGAATAAATGTGAAGTCGGGCTATATATGTCTAACCTCATCTCGACGTAAGGAATTATAAAAGGTAGCATGAGCTTACCACCTCTATTATAAAATAAATTGCCTCCCTGCAGTGATATTATTGCAGCCGTTTCAATAACCCTTAGGCAGAAAAGCTCTGGCCGTGGGGGCAAAAAATTTGTATATGCAGGCGCATAGCGCCTACTATACACAAATTTTTTGAGCCAGAGCTTTTGCTGACTCCGTCAGCGTGAAGAGAATTATTAAAATTATTTAAAAGGCAATTTATTTGAAGATCAAATATTAAGCAAATTGTTTATTATCAATAGTTTGCTGCCTTCTTACGTCGAGCTGAGGTTGTGTCTATATATGTATTTTGTATATTCATCCCCTGATCTTAACCATTCCAGAAACACATATGATAATGTACCTCTTTTATGACGCCTTAGCTATTTGTACGAAGCATACTTTCTGTACACAAAATATATTTGCATAAAACACCAAAGTATGCACAAGATAAAACTATGGCATAAGGGGCGAGAAAATAACGAAACTTTTTGATTTACATGGGAAAACAGCCATCCTTATGGGAGATTCAAGCAGCCTTGGGGGAGTAATTTGCCCGTTGCCTATCAGGCGCGGCGGTACAAGAAAAATGAAGGATGGTGTATGAAGTTTTGATAGAAAAGGCAGTTGTCCGGAAATTCTCTGATGACTTCAGTTTGGTCAGTTATTTCCATTTTATAAATAACTCCTACTTATGTAACTAATAATTAATGAGGTAAAATTATGGATTATGAAAAAATTTCAAAAGATACAATTAGCCATTTATATTCCGCACATCAAAGCTTGAAAGTCTCGCCGTTGGCAGCTGATTTAAAAGAGCTCATAGAGCTTCGTGTGTCTCAAATCAATGGATGCACATATTGCTGCAATTTGCATACAAATGGATCATTAAAACTAGGAGTGAGCCAAGAAAAAATTAATAAGCTGTTTGAATTTGCCACATCCAATTTGTTTTCTGATGCTGAAAAAGAGGCATTAAAATGGGCAGAATCTTTGACTAAGCTTGATGGAAATAGAAAGGTTAAAAATACAGAGCTTGCGAAATATTTTAGCGAACGAGAAATTGTGGATATTACGATTTCCATTTCTCTGATGAATACCTTTAACCGTTTGGCAATAAGCATGAAAGATGAGTAAATGAACATAGAATTCACGAACACTCCAATGACAACTGATATCGATTTTTAACATAAAAAATCAATCAAGAAGCACCTGAATTTGGTGAACCTCATATTTTTGAAAAAGAGGCCATACTTACCCGAAAAGCGCTTGGCGATAATTGTTTGCAGGTTCACCATATTTGATCAACGTCAGTATCTGGTTTGGCTTCTAAATCCAAAATTGAATTCAGGCTTTGAAAATAGATTTTTTTATTGCAATTTTATAATTTTACTTTTTTTAAACATATTATATAAGTGCATCAAATATTGTTTAATTAATATCATGAAACAAGCATCCTCTTATATTGCTAAACTAATTATAGTTATGACTTTAT
The DNA here is from genome assembly GCA_029266655.1 of Candidatus Midichloriaceae bacterium. Taxonomy (GTDB): domain Bacteria; phylum Pseudomonadota; class Alphaproteobacteria; order Rickettsiales; family Midichloriaceae; genus JAJTHY01. The sequence goes on from JAQSWL010000008.1 coordinate 17,302, forward strand.
CTTTCTATGGGAGCATTTCAAATGCTCATACTGAAGATAATTTTTTAATCATTAAGAAATTGAAAAAGCTTGAATCTAGTACCGAAGGGCGCTTAGGAATTTTTGCGATTAATACAAAAAATGGACATATTATAAAATACCGTTCTGATGAAATTTTCCCGACCGGATGCACCTCTAAGGTAATTGGAGTTGCAGTGGTTTTAAAAAAGAGCATGTTAGATCCATCTCTTCTTTCACAAAATATTAAATACTCAAAAAAAGATTTAGATGCATGGGCTCCTATTACAAAACAGTATGTTTCTAAAGGGATGACAGTTCGGGAGCTTTGTGCGGCATCAATTAGCTTTTCGGACAATACAGCAATGAACCTCCTTTTGAGATCAATTGGTGGCATACAAGGAATGAATGATTTTGCCCGCTCTATAGGTGATCCTTCATTTAGACAAGATAGTGATTGGCCGGAAGAAGCTTTTTCAGGGGGAGCTGGCAATTTAAAAGATACATCAACCCCTCAAGCTATGGTTGAGAGTTTTCATAAATTGACGATAGGTGATGTTTTAGAAAGGCCTCATAGGGATCTATTTACAGCTTGGCTAATTAACTCACAAACTAGTACTGCTAGAATTCATGCAGGTATACCAAAGGGTTGGATAATTGGTAATAAAACCGGTACAGGTGCTGTTTATGGCTCAACTAATGACATTGCAATTGTCTGGCCTCCAAAGCATGAACCAATTTTAATAGGTGTTTATTATACAAGCGATAATAAAAAAGCAAAGAAAAGAGAAGATATAGTAGCTGCTGCAACAAAAGCATTAATTGAAGAGTTTATTAATATGGATAAAACCTTAACAGCTGATATTAAGTAATAGAGCTCCATTAATCAGTAGCGTTTATGTTGAAATACAGCTTTATTTTTCATATCGTCTAGTACCAAATCTCATAAATAAATTGAGATAGTAAAGACGGATTTTTGCAAAGTGCGATGGGAAAGAGCAGTTGAATATTTTACATATTCATCAATTTTTTACCAAGCAAATTTGCTAAAAGATGAGCTTTAATGCTCTATTTATTTTGAGATTTGGTATTAGATGCTGCATTTATTGGTAGAGTAACTAAGTTGTTTGGGATATAAATATAGTTGCTTACAACTTTATAGCTGCAGAAATAAAATGGACTTAGTTTTCTTAGATCTATTCTATAAAATATTGCCATTATATTTCTTGATAGCATTTGGTTTTATTGTTGGGAAGGTTACGAATGTGGACCGTCAATCAATAGCAAATCTCTTATTTTATTTAATAATACCTGCGGTCTTTTTCAATTTTGGTATTAAATTTAAATCTGAACCTGGAATATTTATTTTGCCTATAATCGTATTCTCTATAAGCATTATCCTTAATAGGGTTTATTTGCTTATCTGCGCTAAAATTTGGCCGCATGATAGTAAGGCTAATATAATCGCATTTGCTGCTGGAACAGCTAACACTGGGTATTTTGGGCTTCCGGTAGCATTTATGTTATTTGATTCTCGAACAGTTGCAATTTATGTCTTTTTAAAATTGGGGATGATTTTTTATGACTATACCCTAGGAGCCTTTACTATCGCAAGAGGCAAGCATTCTAGAATGGAGTCACTTAAAAAAGTTGTGAAAATGCCAATCCTATATGCTTTTTTCCTTGGCGCTTTATTAAGCTATTTTGATATAACAATGCCAGCAAACTTTGAGGTAATTTTTAATTATTTTGCAGGTGCATATGCAATACTGGGAATGTTGATAATTGGGCTTGCAATATCTCATATAAAAGGATTCCATTTTGATTATAGATTCATAGGTATTTTTCTATCATCTAGATTTCTTGCTGCCCCAGCTATAATTATTCTTTTAATGTATCTTGATACTAATTTTTTTATGTTATTTGATCGGAGCATACACCTTGCGTTGCTTTTGACTTCTATAGTTCCTCCAGCAGTAAATACAGTTGTTTTCGCATCAATTCATCATGCGCATCCCGAGGATGCAGCAACTGCAGTAGTAGCTGGAACAATTCTTAGCATAGCTTATTTGCCGCTTATGATTTCGATTCTGTTTTGAGATTTGGTATTATGTGTTTTGCTTGTCATATAGCCAAGTCGTTATAAAAAAGGCATATTATTTTGGATAAATTTAAGATTTATATATGGCAGTGTTAACAAAATAAATTATATAATTTATTTTGTTAACACTGCCATACTATACTTTGCTTATTGCGAATTAAAATAAGTCGTATTTAAAACCAATGCCTGAATTTCGGTCGCAGATGTTGCTGGAATCATTATAATAATAACCATGCAGCGTAATGTAGGATATAAATGATAACGGAAGTGGAAAAACAAGAATTCTATCAAGCGCTCCTTGATAAAAACGTACACTATGAAAGTGTGTTTTTTGTCGGTGTTCAAACAACAGGAGTGTTTTGTCGGCCAACGTGCCCAGCGCGAAAGCCAAAATTTGAAAATTGTGAATTTTATAGAGCGGCACAAGAGGCCTTACTGGCCTCATTTAGGCCGTGTATGCGTTGTCGTCCACTTTCGCACCCTAACCAGGTATCAGATTTAGTTCGCACACTTGTTGATGCTGTTGAAGCGGATCCATCAAAGAGATGGAAGGATTGTGATTTTGAAGAGTTATCAGTAGATGCCTCAACGGCACGCCGTCAGTTCAAGAAGCGTTTTGGAATGACGTTTGTTGAATACGCAAGAGCAAGGCGGGTAGGGCTTGCAATGAAGCAAATTCGTGACGGAGAAGCTGTTATTGATGTACAGCTTAATACAGGATATGAATCCAGTAGTGGGTTTCGAGATGCTTTTTCCAAAATTATGGGTGCTGCCCCTACAAAAGCTAACCATCATTATAAAATTTTAAAAGCATCTTGGCTTGATACAAAGCTTGGGCCAATGGTTGCGATTGCTGATGATGAAGGTCTTTATCTTTTAGAATTTGTTGACAGACGTGGGTTAGAGCGTGAGGTTGAAAGATTGAGGATTAAGAAAAAAGCAGCTATTATTCTAGGGGAAACAGAGCCGATTCAATCGATTGCATTCGAATTAGAATCTTATTTTAATGGTGATTTAAAGGATTTTAAAATACCTATTCACCTTTTAGGCAGTCCTTTTCAAAGACTTGTTTGGGATGAACTCATGCGTATTCCTTATGGAGCCACACGAAGTTATATGGCCCAAGCAGCAGCTATTGGCAAGGATAAAGCTTACCGCGCGGTTGCAAATGCTAACGGGGCTAATCAGTTGGCTATTATTATTCCCTGCCATCGCATCATTAATAGCAATGGGGATCTGGGCGGGTATGGTGGTGGTATCGCGCGTAAACAATGGCTTATTGATCATGAGAGGAGAAATGCCCGATATTCTTCAAAATCAGCACATTACGCCAAAACCCCCCCCCTTTTTTAGAGGGTAAACTCCGAAGTGGCGATAAAAACCAAAATTAATTGTCTTGACAACTGTTGATCCATCAACTATAATTACGTTTGTCGATGTATGGAATATAGGAGTTATGATGAGGAGTAATTCAAAAATTTTAAAGCAACATATAGGGTATTGGCTCAACAGGCTGAGGAATGTTGTGCATTATACATTTGAATCTTGCCTTGCCCAATACGGTGTTAGTGTAGCTGAATGGTCTATCTTGGTTTCTATTTATGATGGTAGCGCTAATTCTGTTAATGATATAGCCGCCTATATTGAGATTGATAAAGCATCTATCTCAAGAGTAACGGAACGTTTGGCTATGAAAGGCATGCTATATTACGCTTCGGGGCAAGATAGACGCTCTAAAATCTTAGGCTTAACAAAGGAGGGGCGAAAACTGACCCAGACGCTTTTAGAAGAAGCTGAAGAGAATGATCATCATTTCTTTGGCCACTTATCTCAATTAGAGCAAGAACATATGCGCTCCATTATACATAGCGTGCTACAACAAGTCCCAACTATTAATTTAGATGGGTGGATAATACTAAATCCGGAAAGTAACAAAAATAATGAGGTAATCATGAAGGCAATTGTAGATATTCGAAACGAATCTAAAAAAGATAGGTGGCCTTATCCAAAAACTTTTCAAGTATTAAAGGACAATGGTTTGCAAAATTATGAAGTGCATTTTGCAGATTACTACAGAGCTGAATTTAATGGCGATTTTGGTAGCTTTACAGAAGAACCCTTGGAGGGTTATAGCCCTATCAAAGCAAATGAGCACTTTAATGCTGAAGGCATAAAAAATGCTGTAATCAAGCATGCTATAGAAAGAACGCCTTATTTGGATTTTTTGCAAAATGCCGCAGCAAACGGTGCAACGCATTACAAGGTAGATATGGACAAAAGGACCGTTACTTACTTTAATGCAGATGAAAGTGTATCGCATATTGAATATGTTCCAAATTATGAGCAAGATTAAGGAAATCAGTAAGTTATTGTTACTTAATGTGACATTAAATCAAGAAGCAGCAAGAAGGTTCTTTAAGGTCTCAGAAGGTAGCTATGGGGCTGGCGATGAGTTCTTAGGCATTACCGTACCTAATTTACGAAAAGTTGCGAAAGTATACAAGGATATAGAACTACAGACAATAGAAGCTCTGCTTAAGTCAAAATATAACGAGGAGCGGCTTTTGGCACTGCTGATACTTGTACATCGATACCAAAAAGGAAACTCTGATCACCAAAAAAAGGTATATCAATTTTACTTTAACAACCTTGATTGTGTTAATAATTGGAATCTTGTAGATCTTTCAGCTCACCATATTTTAGGTCATTACTTATGGGATAAGGATAGATCGATTCTGAATAAGCTTGCTGCATCTGGTATACTATGGGAACGCAGAATTGCGATTGTTGCAACCTTGTACTTTATTCGCAAATCTGATTTAGACTGGACATTTAAGCTAGCCAAATTATTGCAAAATGACCCGCACGATCTTATCCATAAGGCTACTGGTTGGATGCTACGTGAAGCAGGTAAAAAGGATGAGGCGAAATTGATCTCATTTCTATCTGAACATGTAGATCAAATGCCCAAACCCATGCGGAGATATGCAATGGAGAGGTTATCTGAGGAGCAGAAAATATCTATTATGGCTTCTGCTTTAGCCTAATCCATCCCCTCATTATTCAAGTTGTTAAAGCACTCAAGAAGCAATTTTCCAAGGAGTGCTTTATTATCTTCGCTTATTGTTGCAAGCATACGAGATTCAACTTAGCGGATAATATCATGAGCTTGTACAACTACTTTATGCCCTTGTTCTGTTAATTCAATGCATAAAATTCTGCCATGTTCAGGATCGCTTTTACGCCTAATAGAATATTGCAGGACGTTCAAATCCGGTCTTGATTTTCATCAGGTAATCAGATCATGTTCGCTTATGACATGATAGTTCCTGCACCTATTGGTAAATTTCATGCGGCATTACTATCTCAATTTATTTTGAGATTTGGTATTATTCCTAAAATCGAGCTGTTTTATGACGCAAGGCCATTTCAAGAAAAGAAAAGTGAAATTTTTGATGTTATACCTCCTTCGCAAATGTTATAGCTATTCATTTTCTATGGCGAATCATGTTGTACTTTTAGGCAAAAAGACGTACAATGTTGTCATGTAGTTTATAAAGGTTTTGCGTATCATGAAGATTATTCTCTAAAATTGCCCTTAAGTTTTTAGGGCATAAAACAACGAAAGTCACTTACTCACCGTTGTTATCACAGTCTTAAAAATGACCTTTAGAGAGATGATTTTATGATACATAAACCGATACAAATCAAAGGCCTTAGTCTATCTTTCCCGCATAAAACCTGTTTTGAAAATTTTAATTGTGAGATTGCTTACGGTAGTCGTATTGCAATTATTGGCAAAAACGGCAGCGGCAAGTCAACGCTCCTTAAAATAATTGCTGGGCTAGTCGAGCCATCTTGGGGGGCTATTATGCGCTCGCAGGATGTCACAATAGGCTATGTTCCGCAAGTGGTGGAAGATCATTCTAGCTTGAGTGGTGGTGAACGGCTCAATAATGCTATGACAGAAGCTTTAAGCCTCAATCCAAATATTCTGCTTTTGGACGAGCCAACCAATCATTTAGATCTCCATAATCGGAAAGGTTTGATTAGAATGTTGCAAAATTATCCTGGCACTTTGATTATTGCGTCTCACGATGTCGAGCTGCTTCGCAATTGTATTGATACATTATGGCATATTGATAATGGAAAAGTGCATATTTTTTCCGGCAATTATGATGATTATATCGGCGAAATTAAGCAGAAGCGTGCATCTATTAAAGCTGAGCTAGAGTTCTTGACTCGCCAGAAAAAGGATATGCATAATAAGCTGATGCAAGAGCAAAAACGTGCTGCCAAAAGCAAAGCGAAAGGCAAGAAAAGTATGGAGCATAATAAATGGCCAAATCTTATTGGTAAAACCAAAGCTTTGCAGGGCGAAAAGACTTCTGGGCACAAAAAATCTGCAATCGATAAACGTAAATCTGGTTTAACGGAAAGCTTAGATAACCTTCTCCTTCCAGAAATTATAATCCCTAAGTTTTCTATTGAGAGCGCTGATATAGGCAATCGAATGGTTATACAAATATCAGGTGGATCTATAGGATATTTTGCAGACAAACCTCTTTTATCAGAAATCAACCTTAGCCTTTATGGTGGTGAGCGCATTGCCATCACAGGTGATAACGGCAGTGGTAAGTCGACTTTGATAAAAGCAATACTTGGGGATGAAAGCATCTATAAGTCAGGTGAGTGGTATGTGATAAAACGTGAGGATATTGGCTATCTCGATCAGCACTACAGTACGCTTGATCCCAATAAGTCTGTACTTGAAACCATGTTAGAATTTGTGCCTAATTGGCCTCACGCTGAAATAAGGCGCCACTTAAATGATTTTCTCTTCCGTAAAAATGAGGAAGTAAATGCACCTATTAGCACCTTATCTGGTGGGGAAAAAGCAAGGCTCTGCTTGGCGCAAATCGCAGCTAAAACACCTAAACTCCTGATTCTTGATGAAATCACCAACAACCTTGATTTGGAAACGCGCGAGCATGTGATTCAGGTTTTGAAATCCTATCCAGGAGCAATGATTGTTATCTCCCATGATGCTGATTTTTTAGAAGAGATTGGTGTAGCTGAGAGGATGGATGTAAGTAAATTTAGGGCTAATACGTAGTGGCATTTTATTTTTCACAATAGACTGCTTCTATATTATGACCATCAGGATCAATCGCAAAGGCTGCGTAATAGCCCTCTTCATACTCCGGTCTAAAACCAGGTGAACCATTGCATTTTCCGCCCACTTCAAGCGCCTTATTATAAAATGCATCAACACTTTTTTTACTAGGTGAATTAAAAGCTAAGTGAACATATTTAGACAAAGGTGATTTTTCATCAAATTGTCGTATTTCAAACATATCATGAACGCTTGTTCCGTAACCTATGACAACATTATTAATTTCTAGAACGACTTTGTATCCTAAGGTTTCCATAACGCAATCGTAAAATACGCGGCTTGCTTTTAAATCTTTAACTTTAATTTGGACGTGGTTGAAAATCTTCATAACGTTCTCTCCAAAATAAATTCACATCTCTGTTTAACGTTCAATTCCTTGGGCACCATAATCTCATTGGGCATCTGAAGGGCTTGCATGTCTAATTGTATAGTTTATTATGATTACCTATGTTTATTTGATATAATGTACCTAATTTGATTTTACAAGGCAAGATGTTGTAGAGGTATTGCTTAAGCGCTATAATGACCCTAATTATCAAGATATTTAGCAAGCGTCAGATTTTAAGCTAACCCAGATTGCAGTTGATAATTATTTACTGACATATAACTTAATTCAAAATCATACAAGGCGCACAAGGGGATCAACAATTTGGAGAAAAGTAAATAGTCAGTGGAAGATTCTATACCACCAAGGCACTGTGATTGAAGAGGGTAAAAATGAAGCAAAACAATATTCACGTTTTAAGTAGAGGCGTCATGGGCAATGCTATGAATAAAATAATACTCTATATTGCAACTTCACTTGATGGTTTTATAGCAGATATTAACGGTGGTGTCGATTGGCTTCCTCACCCAAAAGATGATGCTGAACTAGAGGCTGTTGGTTATAAAAGTTTAATGTCCCATATCGATACGATTCTAATGGGAAGCCGAAGCTACAAACAAATTTTGGGGTTTGGTGATTGGGGGTGGCCAGATAAACAAACTTATGTTTTTACCTCCAAACAACTTGAAACTGATAAACCATATATCAGCATTACGCACAATAGCCCACTTGAGTTTATGGCAAGCCTGAAAGACCGTAAGTCAGATAAAGACATCTGGCTATTAGGCGGGTCAGAGCTTGTCAAAAATTTTGCACAAGAAGGCTTAATTGATGAAGTCATCCTTACAATCGTCCCTCAAACTTTAGCAGCAGGCATACCGCTGGGTTTAAGTTTTGAAAACTTTAATTTGACAGCTGAAAAAGCTTTGACGGATGGGATGATTCAAAAAACTTATTTGAGAGGAAGGAATTATGAATCTCAAACATAGAAAAGCCAGAATCACTGATTTGCCCCATCTTATAGAGCTGCTCTTAGAAGATGAACTTGGACAAACACGAGAATCGAGATCATCTGAACTTGATGAAAATTACATAAAAGCATTTCATAAGATTGATTCTGATCCGAATCAGTATTTGATGGTTGTGGAAAGAGGTAGTGAAATTATCGGTACATGTCACTTAACCATTATGCCTTCCTTAACATTCATAGGTAGCACCCGAATGCAAATTGAAGCTGTAAGGATAGCAGAAAAATATAGAGGGCAAAAGATAGGCGCTTGGATGTTTGACCAAGCTATGGAATACGCTAAAGCCAATGATGTTAGTATTATTCAGCTTACAACTAATAAAAAACGTCTCAAGGCAAGGCGCTTTTATGAAAGATTAGGTTTTGAGGCAAGCCATGAAGGGATGAAATTATATTTGCGGAAAGAATGATGAATATCAGTTTTGAGAAAGTCACCAGTACACACTTAGATACTATCTTTAGTTGGCTTGCTGAGCCATACATTATGGAATTTTGGGATAACACTAAAGCACATAAAGATGACATCATAAATTTTACGCAAGGTAGAAAAACTCCATCAAGTTATGCAGATGGTAAATACACCTATTGGATTGCATTCTTTAAGAATAAACCTTTTGCGATGCTGATGACCATTAAGGAAACTCATAAAAATAACATAGGCGAAGAAAAGTTATCTCAACTTTCAAAAACTGGTAATACCTATAGCCTTGATTATATGATAGGTGACCCTAATTTCTTTGGCAAAGGTTATGGCGCAAAAACCTTATTTGAATTTATAAATTATTTTCGCGCGTCAGTTGACTCAAAAGCAGATACATTCTTGATTGACCCTGAGAGCGGCAACCATAGAGCAAAGCATGTTTTCATGAAAGCTGGTTTTAAGCATGTATGTGATTTCACGATGAAAGGTGATGTTAGTGGTGCAGGCAAACTTCATCACTTGCTGATTAAAAAATTTGAACCTACCATTTCAATAATTGAGGCAACTATTGATGATTACCCACTTGTCCAAAATATGGCTCGTTTCTACGTTTATGATTTGTCACGAGAATGCGGCTCTATTTCATCTGATTGGGCTATGCCGAAAGATGGCCTTTATGAAAGCTTTGATTTTAAAAATTACTTCGAAGACCCTTTAAAGAAAGCCTACTTAGTCAAAGTTTATGATGAAGTTGCTGGGTTTGTCTTGCTCGATCAAGCAACTGAAAATTCTAAAAATACATGGAATATGGGTGAGTTTTTTATCATTGCTAAATTCCAAGGCCAAGGTATTGCACATCAAGTTGCTCAAAAAATATGGGATATGCATCCTGGAACATGGGAAGTATCTGTTATTCCAGACAATAAAACAGCACTTAAATTTTGGGAGAAAGCAATTAGTAAATTTAATTGTGGAGCGTTTAATAAGCAAATCAAGGAAGTTGTTTATGATGAGCATTGCCCACGAAGGATCATCTTTGAATTTGATACGCAAAATAGTATTCATAAAAATGCGGTTCCAAAATTTACTATACAGCCATCACAACTCTCTGATACCTCCGCAATGGTTTCATTATCTAAAGCAAAGCGTTTAGCTTATGAAGAAGCGCAGCCGCAGTTTTGGCGCTATGCGGGCGAATTAAGTGATAATTCACAAAGGCAGTGGTTTGAAGAGCTTCTTGGGACTGAGGATTACTTGATGTTTACCGCAAAAAACGACATCCAAGAAATCCTAGGATTTGTGATTGGCAAGCTAATGCCTGCTCCAGAAGTGTATAATCCTGGCGGCCTAACATTGATGATTGATGATTTCTGCGTGGAATCAGAAAACCTTTGGCAATCTGTTGGAGCAGAGTTAATTGAAGCGGTCAAAGCTGCAGCGGGGAGCAAAGGTGCCACACAAATCCTTGTTGTGTGTGGAGCTCACGATCATCCAAAACGCAAGTTCTTGAATGGGCAGAATTTATCGATTGCTTCAGAATGGTTTGTAGGAGGTATTGTATGAGGCAATTTGCTTTAACCGTTGACCTTGCTCGCAAACTCATTACCGAACAATTTCCTGAATATGCGCTTTTGTCTATCGCTGAAGTTGAAAAGCAAGGGCATGATAATCGTACCTATAGGCTTGGGCCAAATATGCTCATTCGTATGCCAACAGCTGAAAATTATGCTGAGAAAGTTGTAATAGAACAAGGTTTGCTTCCAAATTTAGCTCCTCATTTAAGTATTAACATACCTGCTCCGATTAAGATGGGGAGACCGTCTGCAGATTATCCTTATCATTTTTCTATCTATAAGTGGTTGCCTGGGAAAAGTACCAATCTCCTTACGTTAACCGACGAAGAAAAAGAGCAACTTACTTTTGACCTCGCTAAGTTTTTAAAAGAGTTGCAGGCGATTAAAGTTGTTAAAGGCCTTGAGCCGGGTCAGCATAATTGGTGGCGCGGAGACCATGTCAGTGTTTACGATAAAGATGGCAGAGAACAAATTACAGAGCTGATTGAGATTATAGATGCACGTAAAGCACTAGCTTTATGGGACCATGCTTGTGCTACAAAATGGGACAAAACACCCGTATGGATTCATGGGGATTTTGCGATTGGTAATATGCTGATAGATGGGGGGAAACTATCGGCGATAATTGATTTTGGGGGTAGCGCGGTTGGCGATCCTGCGTGTGATCTTGTGATTGCATGGACATATTTATCCGGCAAAGCTCGTGAGATTTTTATTTCTGAAATGGATATGGACTCTGATACATGGCTTCGTGCATGTGCCTGGGCACTTTGGAAAGCGACATTTGAGCTTTGCCAGATAGCAGATAAAACCAGTTCAGAAGCTTTGTTGCAGAAAAAAATTATTGATGAGGTTATGAATGGATAAAACTTTAGATACCTATCTCAGCCTTTGCGCTGAGGTTTACGATTTAAGCAAGCCAAACCCACCCGAAGATGCTTGTGCTTTTTATCGTAATTATGCCATAAAAGCAAATGGCCCAATTTTAGAGCCGATGTGTGGTACAGGACGATTTTTACTGCCATTACTTGCAGAGGGATTCGATGTGCATGGCTTTGATGCAAGTGATCATATGCTTGAAGCATTGCGTGCTAAAGCCAAGGCTAAAAATCTAGAGCCTACAGTATGGAAAGGTTTTGTTGAAGATTTAAAGCGTCCAGAAAAATACAACTTGATTTTTATTCCCAGTGGATCTTTTTCTTTGATAATTGATCTTGCTGCTGTGAAAACAGCAATTAAAACGATTTATGATCACTTAAGCGATTATGGTACCTTCTTATTTGAAGCAGAAACTTTGCAAGCCGTTCCACAACAGGGTATATGGCGTGGTTCGATATGGCCTAAACCAAATGGCCAAAAAATTATCTTAAGTCAGCTTGCTACAATGCAAGATGATATCTGCACTACCCTTTGCAAATATGAACTGATGGAAGCAGGAAAGATTATCCATGCAGAAATTGAAGAGCTGAGAGTGAAGATTTATCAGCAGGATCAGTTGATGGAAATGCTAAGATCCGCCGGCTTTAAATACATCAGAACAATAAAAGCCTTTGATCAATCTTCACCGCCTTCTGACCAACAAGATGAGTCTATTGTTTATGAATGCAGAAAATAAAAATTTCCCTCATATAATTGGTGTCAGCGGTAAAACAGGGGCGGGAAAGACAACTCTATGTGCTATGCTTATCAAGCAGCTCAAAGCAACGCTTATTGTTTGGGATGATTATGATGATATTTCGGAAGAGCCAGAAGATTATATTGCATGGTACTATAACGGCAAGGATTACACTGCTTTTAAAAGACAGGCACTTTCTAAAAATTTAGAAGATCTAAAAAATAATAAAGAAACCCTGCATCCTGTTTTTAACCAAATATTGCCTGTGACTCAGTTCATTATTTTTGATGCGCCTTTAGGTAGGTTGCATCATGAAACAGGCAAATTTATCGACACAATGATTCATATCGAAGTGCCGCTTGATGTGTTATTATGTAGGAGACTTTTGCGAGACTTTAAGGATGAAAATAATACGAAAGATTTGCTAGACGAAATTCGGTTTTATCTTGAACAATCAAGGCCTTTATATTTTGATAATGAACTTAAAAGTACAGCTGATTTAATTATCGATGGAATGCTCACTCCAGAGCAAGAATTAGCCTATGTTATGCGCTATTTAAACAACAAATGAGTTTTATGTATGAATGCAAAAAGTGAAAATTACTCATCAGAAAATTCGAGCCAATGATTTCAGTGGTGGGAACTACTATCGAGGAACCTCAGCTCGATATAAGGGGGCAATAATTTATTGATAATAAAGGATTTTCTTAATATTCGATCTTCAAATAAATTGCCATTTAAATAAAATTTCAATAATTCTCTTTCCGCTGACGGAGTCAGCAAAAGCCATTTATTAAATTTATCAACCCTTTAGCCTATCCTTATGTCGAGTTGAGGTTATAGTATAGCTAAGGCAGTATAAAAATACTAAAGCCTTTTCCCCTTTCGCATTTACCGGGGAATCTATGCACCTTTACCTAAATTATTTTTGGGGGTTAGTATAAAAACTGAGGTCATTATAAAAGCCGTAAGTGTGAAGGACCCGCAATTGCCTTTGGTTATTTGGGGTTCAATAGGATATCCTTCTTCCAATAAAATTCTTGAGGTCATCAAAAAGTATAATGACCCGGGTCATGAACTCATTGGGGCTTTTATCGACGATGTTTTAGTTGGGGTGATTGGGTTATTAAAAGCTGATAAAAATATCACTATAGGACATATCAGTGTATTGCCGCAATTTCAAAGGCGAGGCATGGGATCGTTACTTATAAATCATGTAAAAAGTCATCGTGGGAGCCATACCCTAATTGCTGAGACCGATGAAGAATCTGTAGGCTTTTATGCTAAAATAGGCTTTTCTTGTCAGCCATTTAAGGGGCAATATGGAGGGTTGAGATATAGATGTGAGTTTAGATAAGTTAAATCATCATGGCATCTCATCAAAAACCTTGGTGATCTGCTTCCAATACTTGGTATCAAGGTTGCCTTGTATAGCCCATGTCCAGCTAAGTACTGCTCCTACAAAACACCAATCTGCAATTCTAGATTTTGGGATATTTAAGATGTCGGAAAATGCGATGATGCGATTTTGTATAATCTTTATTGCATTTTGTTTGCTCAACAAATCCGGAATTGGGTTGCGTATGAAAGCTGTTATTTCATATGCTGGCTTGCCGATAACGCCTTTAGGGTCAATTACCATCCAATCATCGCCATTTTGCAAGATATTGTCATGGTGTAGATCGCCATGCAACAATATATCTTGTTCAGCTGTTTGCAAAAGTTGGTCACGGAGTTTTCTTGCTTTTTGCAAATAATGTGATGGAAGATCCCAGTCCTTATCCAGGGCTGATAGCCAATCCTTGATATGAGGGAAATTATTTGCCCCGCCGCCGCTCTGTAATAGTGAAGGGTGGTAATCAGGAATTTTAGCGTGATGAAGTTTTTTCATGATTTTGCAAGCAATCTGAACAGCCTCTATATCCTTATCCGGAAAATATTTTTTGAGAGAAGTACCAGGGATGGCTTGTTCCAAAAGCAAAGCATTTTCATTTGTGGCCAGCACTTTAACTGCGCCATATCCAGCAAAACATTTTAGAGCAAATGCTTCTATTTTTACAGCTTCGCTATCTAACCCAAGTTTAAGGATAACAGGGTTGCCCTTTTGAAATCCAGACATCACATAGTTATAGGTATAGCTAAGTTCACATAAAAGAGTCATACTAAAAAGGTATTAAAGATGTCGTCTATAGAGCAATATGTTGTTCTGCGTATATGTTTAGCTTGAGCCC
>JAQSWL010000009.1 GCA_029266655.1 Candidatus Midichloriaceae bacterium
CCAAGGAGAAGCTGGCTTGCAGAAATAAACTTTGATATCAGAGAGTGATAATATTCCAAACTTTTTAAATTCAGATCCATTATCAAAAGTTATTGATTTTTCCTAATCTATTAAATATAGGTTGCTATAAGAAAACTATTTTATGAAAAGCTTTAGTGTGGCGCCGAGGGTAATTATATAAGCTTAAGCGTAGATGAAGATGTGAAAATGAATTAAACAATAGAAAGGTAAATTATAAGCCGCTACAGTCTTTAATCTCTGAATCTTTCCATACTACGCTTTCTAATTTAGTGTTTATAAAACTAACTCTAAATAAGGTTGCTTTGGTAAAATTTGTATTTATTAATTCTGAATCTGTAAAACCTATAGATTCAAAGTTTGTAGATTCAAAGTTAGTATTAGTAAGGTTTGAGTTTCTAATTCCGCCAAATTTTAAAATAGCATCTTTGAAATTTGCATTTTTCAAATTGCATTCTATAAAAGAAACTTTTGAAAGATTAGCATCTTCGAAGTTAGCACCTTCGAAATTTACCTTTTCAAATTTTATAGCTCGTAAAGTTTTGCCTTTAAATATGGAGTTTTTCATGTTAGCTCCATAAAACTCCTTGCCTTTGCCAGCTGGTTCCACAAGATCATAACCTCGCATATCAACAGCTTCAAGATTTAAAGGCTTACTGACTTGCTCCTTTTTTAAGAAATGTGAAAGCTTCTCTTCATCAGCGCAATATGCGACGCAAGGGAGCGCAAATACTAAGATAACAGATAAGGCTCGAATAATATTCATATTAGGCAGATTTTTTAGCCTTAACCACTTTTGCTTTCAATTTTTTAGCTTCGTCTGCTAATTTAGATGCAGGGGTAGTAAGTAGGAAGTTATCTATGCCATCATTATGTTCGATAGTGCGCACGCTGCTAGGTGTCAATCTTAAGCGAACTGATTTTTTTAGAATTTCGCTGAAGAATGATACGATTTGCAAATTAGGCAAGAATCTTCTTCTAGTTTTTCTATTAGAGTGAGATACCTTATTCCCAACCATAATGCTTTTTTTACCATCAACAGAACAAGCGCGTGTCATTTTATCTGAAACCATTATAAACAATTAAGTATGCCAATTATGCTCAATAATTCAAAATGTTCAAGTTTTTTCTTTTGAGCGCAATCCTTGTGCAGACACATTAAAATTTTTCAACAAGTTAACTGTTTCATATAAAGGCAGGCCCATAACATTTGAGTGGGTTCCAGATATGCGCTTAATCACAGCGCCGGCCATGCCTATTATTGTATAACCGCCGCATTTGTCATGCCACTCACCAGAGTCTAAAAGCATCTTGATATCTGAAGTAGTTAGCACCTTAAATTGCACAATTGTGCATACAGCTTTTTTGGAAATTCTTATAATATCACCATTTTCAGAGCTTTTAATTGCACAGATACCAGTTATAACTTTGTGCCTTCTGCCAGATAGCATTTTAAAAAACTTCTCCGCCTCTGCAGCATCTCTTGGTTTCCCAAGTATTCTTCTTCCTAATGCAACTGTTGAATCTGCGCCTAGCACAACATCTCCTGGGTGCTTCAAGGAGACAGCTGTAGCCTTCTCTACAGCCAGCCTTAAGCAGTAGTTGGTTGGGAGCTCGGAGGGTAGGGGAGTTTCATCTATATCAGCGGGGCAAACTTTGTTAGGAATAATGCCAACTTGCTTAAGCAAATCTAATCTCCTGGGGGAAGATGATGCTAATATAAGTTTATTCATGATTGAGGTGTTGGGGTGGCATCCGTTGCGTCACTATTGATAGGCGCGCCAACTTTATGTCTATGTGTAACTCTGCCTTTAGAAAGGTCATATGGCGTCATCTCTACGGTAACATCATCACCCACTAAGACTCTGATTCTATTTTTACGCATTTTACCAGATGTATAAGCAATAATCTGGTGCCCGTTAGAAAGCTCTACGCGAAAGGTAGCATTAGGTAGAAGCTCCAATACCTTGCCTCTAAATTCAATTAACTCTTCTTTAGCCATAAACCGCAATATTAATAATTATAAGATATGAAAACATCATAGTTTAAAGCATATAATATGCAAGTGATAGATGTAATAACTATAAGCCTATAAAAAGCTTTATATACTTCGTTAATTTGAAAAATTGGAGCGTCACAGCTAATTTCTCTGCATCCGCACCTATTGGCATAGGCTTACGGTGCTCGCAATTGCTGCTCCTCCCACTTCTCCAAATTTCCTGTCGTCTATACCTTTTGCCAACTCTTAATTTACGAGAGGTATATTTATTCACTATCGGTTTTCTTAGAAGGAGCAATCCCACTGAATAGCTCAATCTCTTCAGTAAATGAATAATCATTTCTGCGGAATACATCTTTAATATCAAGTATATTATGCTCAGCAACCCCTAAATTTTTAAGCAGTGACCCGCCAAGCTGTAACCCTGTTTCAATAGTTGCAGGCACGGCATAGGTGGCGCCTAATTTTTTCAGCCCTCTACCATGGCGGAAATCTTCTGCTCGTGTAATAACATCTAAGTCACGATAGTGATGAGATATAGTTTTCACCGCTTTCCGTAAAGATTCTTTATCTGTCATTGTAAGAATAATGCATCTAGCGCGCTCTACTCCAACTGAACGCAATACATCTATATCAGCAAGATCACCATGATATACAGGGAAACCCTTTGATCTTGCTTTTTTAACCAGCATAAGGTTGCTGTCTACGGCAATGTAATTGAATTGAGATTCTGAAAGCATATAGGCTATCACTCTGCCTACCCTTCCAAAGCCAGAAATAATTATATGTGAATCAAGGTCGCTAACGCCTTTGAATTCATTGTGCTTATCTAGCTCTTCTGCCCAATCTAGTTTGTTTTCAAGCTTACTACCAATTACAGAAAGTAGCGGAGTTACTGCCATGCTGATAGCAACTGCAACTAATAAGAATTGAGCGGTTTGAGGTGAGAGAACATTTTGAGTTGCCGCTATACTAAATAGAATAAATGCAAACTCACTGCCTTGAGATATCAATAAAGCAGAATGCAAGGAAGCCCCAAGCCTAAATTTAAATATTTTGCAAAGAATGAATATTATAACAGCTTTTATGCAAATTAGTGCTACTGCGGCTGCTACAACCGAAGTTGCATTGTCCATTATGAAATGAAAGTCTATGGACATACCTACAGAAAGGAAAAATAGCCCTAACAGCAATCCTTTAAATGGCATTATACTAAGCTCTACCCTATGCCTGTATTCTGTCTCTGCAATTAAAATACCAGCTATAAACGCCCCCATAGCTGTAGATAAACCTGCTTGCGCAGTTAGCATAGCGGCACCTAATACTATTAAAAGAGTGGTAGCTATAAATACTTCTTCAGATTTTGCAGAACCAATTATTCGTAAAAATGGACGCAAAAATAACCTTCCCGCTACTGTAATAAGTACAACTGCAGCCAAAGCTTTAAGTGAAGAGACACCCAGAGCACTAACTAAACTATGCCCGCCATCTGAGGATTCACTTAAAATTGGAACTAAGGCTAATAATGGAATAACGGCAAAATCTTGCATCAAGAGTACTGAAAGAGAAAGCCTACCAACTTGAGTGGATTGTAATTTATTTTCTGATAACACCTGAAGTACAATGGCAGTTGAGGAAAGTGATAGAGCTGATCCTACAAAAATTGCAACCGTAGCGCTAAGCCCGAAAAATTTAAATAATATATAACCAATAGCAACCGAGCTTACAATTAATTGTGCGCCCCCAAAGCCAAATACGAACCATCGCATATGAATTAAACGCTCAAATGTCAGCTCCAGTCCTATGGCAAAGAGGAGAAATACTACGCCAAATTCAGATATGTTATGCGCATAGGAAGGTTCTTTTATAAGATCGAAGCCAAATTTCCCAATAGCTGCCCCAAGGATAAGGTAGCCCAAAACTGGGCTTAATTTCAGCCTCCTAGATAAAACAACATTAACCACAGAAACTGAAAGCAAAGTTAAAACATCTGGCAAGTATCCTAGGTTATTCATCAATTCCTCCACATAACTTTCTCAGTATACTCATTGAAAGGTATAGGACAAGTTTTTTATGGAACTCAAAGCCACAATGCATTAAAGTGATGAAAGAATTTAATGTATTTTATGAGATAATATGAGGGTGTCAAAAGCATTAACGCAAATAAAACAACTTGTTATGCCAATAATCTTAATCACCATACTTTGTTTGGTGTTTTCGTTGGGCTCTACTTTAGACTTGAACACAAAGCGCTTTTTGCTTTCTTTGAGCCTTGCGATTAAATCTTGCATTCTTTTAGTATTGCCAATTTTTATTATTGTTTTTGTGGCTTGCGCTCTAATGCAAATGCGTAAGAAGGCTCTAAAATACTTCTTACTGCTAACTTTTTTTGTCTTCGTATCTAATTTTATTGCCGTTTTTTTTGGATATGGTTTTTTCCATTTAATTTCTAGTTATCCAAATCATTATTTCATTGCGCCTATAAAGAATGAGCTTGTTCCGCTTTATATAATTAATGAATTTCAAATTATATCAAACATTCATGGTTTATTCTTAGGATTCATTCTTGGCATTATGCTTAGCTTTTATGCAACTCCGCAGTCGGAAAGCGTTTTGGAAAAGGCGCAAAATCTATGTAGTTTACTACTAAGATTTTTGATTGTGCCGCTTCTGCCATTCCTCATTTTAGGTTTTGCTATTAAAATTCAACATGAGGGAGTTTTAGAAACTTCAGCTGCCGGTTATGGAAAAATTCTTTTAAATTTTATACTGGCGCAGCTCTGTTATGTAATAATATTACTTGTGGTTACTAGTGGATTCAAAGCCAGAAAAGCTATTAATATTTTAGGCAAAGTCATACCTGCCAGTATTACAGGGTTTTCTACTTTCTCTAGTGCGGCAACCATGCCAGTTACTATCTCTTGCGCAGAAAAAGTTTTGAAGGATAAATCTCTTGCCAGGCTTTTTGTACCAGCTACTGTAAATATTCACTTGGTGGGAACTGCAATTGGTATGAACATTATTATATTAAGTTGCATAACTTTATATGGATCCCCTGTACCAAGCTATCAAGAATTTCTGCCATTTTCTTTTTTCTTTGCAGTTATGATGTTTGCCGTTGTTGGTGTTCCTGGTGGTTCGGTATTTATAATAGCCCCATTGATCGAGCAGTATTTGGGAGTGGGTACAGAAGCAATCGCGCTAATTACAGCTTTGGTTTTATTGTTTGATCCTATAGATACTTCGTTCAACACAACCATTAATGCAATTTCAGCTAGGCTTTTTGAAAGAGTCTATAACTTCATAGACTCTTTCAAATTTTTTAAATTAAGGCGATCAGAGGAATTAGAAATTAAATGAGTCGCCATTTGTTTTGCTTCGGTCTTGGATATACTGCAACTAGGTTAGTTAATAATCTTAGTAATTCTTCTGATTGGGTGTTCTCTGGCACTAGTAGATCTGAGCGTAGTGTCGGCAGAGTTTCAATGTATAATCTAGATTCATTGCTTGTTCTCCCTGACGATATTACTCATATTTTGATTTCAATTCCGCCAAAAGATAAGGGGGATATTGTTTACGATCGATTCTCTAGACAGATAGCAAAATTAAAAAATCTCAAATGGGTATGTTTCTTATCTTCTACTGGAGTTTATGGTGACCATAAGGGTGAGTGGGTAAACGAAGAATCTATTGTGAGTGTAGGAGCACATGTTGCAAGGGCTAGGTTGATTGCTGAAAATCAGTGGTTAGGCTTGCAGGCGGATGGAGTTTCCACTCATATTATGCGGCTCTCAGGAATTTATGGCCCTGGTAGGAGCCAGCTAGAAAACGCTCTTTCTGGCAAATTAAAAATCATTGATAAGTCAGACGTAATCTTCTCTCGCATCCATGTAGATGACATTGTTAAAGCTTTGGTAGCATCTATGGCATCGCCTAATTCTGGCTCTATTTATAATTTAGCTGATGATTATCCTTGTAACTCAAGAGAGGTTGCGGAATTTGCTTGTAAGCTGCTTGGCATTACTCCTCCGCATCCAATATCACTGGAAGAAGCTGCTCTTACAGAAATGGGGATGAGTTTTTATTCTCAAAGCAAACGCGTTAATAATAGCAAGATTAAACGCGAATTATCACTTAACTGGAGTTACCCAACTTATAAGGAAGGAATGCTAGCTATAGCAAAAGAGTGTGGTTACCAAATTATATCAGATTTTGAGGGAAATTAGCTGCATTTTGAGGTTGAATTTCTTATAATATTAAGAAAATAGGGGGATAATATGGCTAAAGAGAAAGAGTGGGTTGTAGCAATTGGTGATGTGTTAGATGGGTGCCAAATATTCGTAACAACAGATCCTTATAATCTTTCAAATGAAAGCGAGATATGTGCTATTATAGGGGTTCGCGATGACCCAGTTGACATACTGGTTTTGCAAATAGTAGATTTGAAATATCTCGAACGTGAATCAAAGTGCACAGATGGAAGCGTTTATAAGGGTGCAAATCTTGTTTGCGGTATTATTCAAGCAAGTTTAGAGGAGTTCCCCAAGCGCAAGGTGGATATAAGGTTGAATGAGGGAGATAGTCTTCCTACAAGTACAATCGATTTAATAAAAAGACTTGTAAAAGGAGAGGCGTTTAACCTAATCCATGTTAATGGCATAAAAATTCAAGATTACGAAAAAACTCTAAAAGGAGAGAAAGCGGAGACAAAAGGAGAAAAAGCGGAGACAATTACTAATAACAGCAGTTCTAAAGTTGGTGATATGTTTTTGGGTGCTGCCTTACTAGCGACGATAGACTTAGCATATAATTATCTAAGCCACTCTTGCTTACCAACAGCCAATCCGCTTATAATAACAAAATGCACATTAATAGTTGGTTCTTTGCTTTATATAGCAAGCCAATGCTTTAAAGGACCAGAAGATTATATAGGTATTAGATAAAAATCAATAGATTGCCTCTTAATGTCGGAGGTATGCAACTCTTAATTGACGCTATCTTATATATAGATTAGCGTTGTACCATTGGGTTTTATAAAAGGCAAGGCATGCTTAATGTTGCTCTTAAAATGTTAATTGGAGATAAAGCAAAGTATATAGGGCTGGTATTTGGTGTTACTTTTGCAACTTTACTCATATCCCAACAAGTTTCCATTTTTATTGGAATTATGTCGCGAACTGCAGGTTCTATTTATGCGGTTTCTGAGGCAGATATTTGGGTTATGGATCCTAGGGTTAGATACATCGATGAAGTTGAACCAATGCGTGATGTTGAGTTAACTAATGTCCGTTCTGTTGCTGGTGTAGAATGGGCGGTTCCTTTTTATAAAGGCCTTACTACTATTCGACTGTCAGATGGTTTAACTCAACAAGTGCAGCTTATAGGTGTGGATAATGTAAGTTTAATAGGGCTGTGTGCAACTATGACGATGGGAGAGCCTCAATCCATCTTAAAGCCTCAAAGTGCTATTATGGATAGCAATGGGTTTAAATTCACCTGGCCTGGCCAGCCATTTACGCTTGGTAAGCATATTGAATTAAATGATAGCAGACTGATTATTAATGGCATATGTGATGCCCCACCTACTTTTCTAACTTTTCCAATTGTATATATTACCTATAACAAGGCTATGGAAGTCACACCGCCTCAGCGCAACAAAATGCCTTTCCTGCTTGTTAAAGCTAGAGAAGGGCAAGATCTACAGCAATTAAAGCAAGCAATTAAAGATCGTACTGGGCTACAAGCCCTTACACAGAATGAATTTGCTTGGCGTAGCATTAATTATTATTTAGAGCGTACTGGTATTCCTATTAACTTCGGTATTACTATCCTACTTGGAGTTATAATAGGCGCGGCTATTACTGCGCAAACTTTTTATATATTTGTGGTAGAAAACTTAAAGCAATTTGCTGCTATGAAAGCAATAGGTTTTACAAATCAGCAGCTTTTTAAAATAGTCTTCACTCAGGCTTCTGTTGTATACGTGCTTGGTTATAGCCTTGGTATTGGATTTACGGCATTTTTCTTTTTTATGACAAAGGATGCACCAGCATTAAAAGGTTTTGAGCTCCATTGGCAGGTGATGGCTGGTACTGCAGGATTAATTGCAGTGATTATATTAAGTTCTATTATTTTTAGTTTGCGCAAAGTCTTTAATCTTGATCCAGCATTAGTATTTAGGGGGTAAGTAATATGATGGCCTCCATTTCTATAAAAAATATCACTAAAGACTTTCCTGTTGGAGATGAGGTTATCCGGGTTTTAAATAATGTATCAGCGGAAATTCAAAAAGGGGAATTAACTATGCTAGTGGGGCCATCAGGATGTGGCAAAACAACATTGATTTCGATTATCTCTGGCATTATGTCTGCAACGGAGGGCCAGATTATATTGGATGATTATCATTTAAGTAAAATGAGTGATACTCAAAATGTACTTTTCCGACGTAAGAATATCGGTTTCATCTTTCAGCAATATAATTTATTACCTGCTCTTACAGCTTCAGAAAATGCTGCAATGCCACTGCTTGCTGCTGGTGTTTTAGAAAAAGAAGCAGTTGATAGCGCCAGCAAAATTTTAGAGCAAATTGGTATGGCTGGGCATACTGAAAAATTACCATCTCAATTATCTGGTGGCCAACAACAGCGCGTGGCGATTGCGCGAGCACTTGTGCATAACCCAAAACTAATTGTTTGTGATGAACCTACAGCTGCATTAGATGCAAAAAGTGGGCAAGCTGTTATGCAGATATTAAGAGATATTGCCACTCAAAAAGATCGTACGGTATTAATTGTAACTCACGATAATAGAATTTTTCATTTTGCAGATCGCGTTTTGGAAATGAGTGATGGCAGAATAATTGGTAGTTATAGCGGGGAAAGTTTCATGAAGAAGGGGGGTGCATGAATATATTGGAATTATTGAAAAAGAATTGGAAGTTTCCGCTGATAGCAGCTATAGGGATTATATTTGCAATGATATCAGTACTGTCACGCCCAGAAGCTGAAAAACATCAGCCATTAGTCATGCCGCCAAAAGCTAGTTATCAAAGCGCAATTGCAGGGATTGGTGTAATAGAGCCCAAAAGTGAGGTTATATCTATAGGGGTAGAGTTACCAGGCGTAGTAAGAATAGTGCATGTTAAGGTTGGTGATAAGGTTGAAAAAGGAAGTCCTTTATTTTCACTCGATCAACGAGATATAGATGCTCAGATAGCTATTTTAGAATCATCATTAATTACTGCAGAAGCGCAATTAGCAGATGCAACTGCCCAATTTGATATTGCAAGCAGCATTGAAGATAAAAGAGCGATTGCCAAAGATGATTTTAACCGCAGAAAATATGCTAAACAAATTGCAGCTGGAAAGGTTAAAGAAATCATGGCCCAGTTAAGACAGGCAAAAATAACTAAAGAACGTATGGTTGTTAATGCTCCTATTGCAGGTGAAATTCTAGAAATTAATATTCGTCCAGGGGAATATGCCAATATAGGTTCTTTGCCTAATCCATTAATAATTATGGGTGATATGGAATCTGTACATGTGCGTGTAGAAATTGATGAAGAAAATTCTGCTAGAGTTCTTGCTCAAAGCCCAGCTAAAGCTATGGTTAGGGGGAAGCCAGACCAATATTATCCGCTTACTTTCGTTAAATTTGAGCCTTACGTAAAACCAAAACAAAATTTAGCAACAACCGGGCAACGCGTTGATACTCGCGTTTTAAGAGTTGTTTATGAATTACCAAAAATAAAGGAGCGCTTATTTGTTGGGCAGCAAATGGATGTTTATATTGAAGAAGCCCTTAAGATGGAGTAGAGCATGAGGAAATTTTTAGTTGTTACACCCCTCTTAATTATGCTTTCGAGCTGCGCTCCTTTAGAAGAAGCTTTTGTCAATGAAAAAGGATTTTTAAAACTTGATAAAGCTTCTGATGAAATTCAGCAAAAAGAGATTAACCACTGGTGGGAGTCATTTAATGATCCTTTTATGAATCTTATGGCCGATTTATTGCTTGAGCAAAGCCTTGATATACAGATAGCTCAAACAAGAATTGATGAAGCACGGGGCATCCTAAAAGCTTCTGAATCAGGTTGGTTCCCAAGTATTGATGGTAACGCCGCTGGATCGCGTGGCAACAATCAAATTGGAACAGATAAATCTACATCCTTTAGTAAGTCTGGATTTGATGCAAAGTGGGAAATTGATATTTTTGGTCAAACGCGTAGTCAAGTTAGTGCTGCAGAAGCACGATTGCAAGGTAGAATTGATTCAGTTAATGATATAAAGAACATTATGATTGCTGATCTTATGACTTCTATTATCGAGTGGAAAGAGGCCCAAGAAGTTATTAATGAGACAGAGAGCTTGATTGCGGCTCAAGATGAACAAATTGATCTTTTAAAAGCTAGAAGTAAAGCAGGGTTAGTTGATTCTACTTTTCTCTTAAGAGCTCAAGCAGAGCAGGCTCAAACCTCAACTCTTTTGCCTGCTTCTCGCGCATCTTTAGACGCTGCACGTTTTAAGGTAGCTAGGCTTTTGGCCATGCAAACAGATCAATTGCTGCTTCTTGATAACTGGAAAGATTATTCATTAACAATACCTACTATAGAGCAAGCGGTGAGTATAAATATAGAGGTAATTAAAAATCGTCCAGATTTACGTGTGCTTCGTGCAGAAATGCTAGCTTCTCAAGGTGATCTTGCCAAAGCTGAAGCTGATTTGTGGCCGCGTCTTTCTGTTGGAGCATTTTTCGGTGTGCAAGATGGATCTAATAACTTAAGAATTGCGAATAATCCAATATGGTCGCTTAGTGCTGCTCTTACTGCACCTATTCTAAATTTTGGCCGCTTGCATGGTGCATTGGATGCAGCAAATGCTAAAACGAGTGGCGTTGCTTTAAACTATGAGAATGGTGTATTAAATGCTTTGCAAGAAACGCAAACAGCGCTAAGCGATTATTTAAAAGGTCTTAATGCGGTTGCAGAACAGGAAAAAGCTTTGTTATTTAGAAAAGATACTGTGAAATTAGCAAACGAGCGTTTTAACCAAGGTCTTACAGATATGACAGATCTTACCACTGCTCAAAGTGAATTAAATCAAGCTGCAATTACAATGATTAAAAAACGTGCAGCAGCGGCAATTGCATATATTAAGCTTCAAAAAGCCCTTGCTTCAGCCCATTGAGCCTTTAAAAAAGTTTAATTTTGCCTTAATTATTTTCGAAAAATACTATTATTGTTTAGCGAATGAAAAACACAACTGAAGACATTAATACTACCCAAACAAGGGTGAGGGGGAGGAATACTTTCCAGCCAAGACGCATCAGTTGATCATAACGGTATCTAGGGAATGCAGCTCTTACCCAAATAAACAAAAAGAGAATGAAGCACACTTTAAGTGCAAACCATATAAATCCAGGAATAACTGTTAAAAATTCTAGATTAAATGGTGGTAGCCATCCACCTAAAAACAATATTACAGCTATTGAACTCATCAAAATCATATTTGCATATTCTCCTAAGAAGAATAAAGCAAATGGCATGGATGAATATTCAACATTATAGCCTGCAACAAGCTCTGCTTCTGCCTCTGGTAGATCAAATGGGTGTCGATTAGTTTCTGCGAGAATTGAAATGAAAAATACCACAAACATTGGTAGCAGAAGCAATTCTATGTAAAGTGGCATGTGTTTATGAGATTCAACAATTGCGCTCAAATTTAGAGTTTGGGTATAAAGAAGAACGCATATAATGGTAAAGCCTATTGCTACTTCGTAAGAAACCATTTGCGCTGCAGAGCGGATAGCACCCAAAAACGCATATTTAGAATTACTGGCCCATCCGGCTATAATAACCCCATATACCCCTAGTGATGAAATAGCGAGAAGATATAAAACGCCCACATTGATATCTGCAATTACAAAGTTCTCTGTAATCGGGATAACAGCCCACCCAAGCATAGCAAGCGAAAATGTAAGTGCGGGAGCCATTAGAAATAGAACTTTATCTGCGCCACTTGGGATAATAGGCTCTTTAAAAATTAATTTCACAGCGTCTGCTATCGGCTGCAATAAGCCAAAAGGTCCAACAACATTCGGGCCTTTCCTAAGCTGCATAGCTCCGATTACTTTGCGCTCAGCATAGGTTAAATAAGCTATGCTTAAAATTAGTGGTACAATCAACATTAAGATTTTTGTAACAATAGCTATCGCTAATTCCATAAGTCAATATCTAGAAAAAATATCCTAGCTATTTATCTACAACATAATTGTGGCTTAGGCAATTCTTTAGTTTCGGTATAAAAAGTAATAATGCAAACAGTATACTCCGTTAATTTGAAAAATTGGAGCGTCGCAGCTTTCTCCGCACTTGCACCTATTAAGTATAGCTAAGCCTTTATAATTTGACTACGCGTTGCTCGATCACTCATGTAGGGTTTACTACATTTCGTTCCTATACTCAAATTAAAATGCTTTAGCTATATGAGTAGCTATAAATCTATTAGAATAACAATAGATATCGACGTTATGAATTCAAGAACTCTACAAAAAATTATACCAAATCTCATAAATAAATTGAGATAGTAAAGACAGATTTTTGCAAAGTGCGAAGGGAAAAGCAGTTGAATATTTTACATATTCATCAATTTTTTACCAAGCAAATTTGCTAAAAGATGGGCTTTAATGCGTTATTTATTTTGAGATTTGGTATTAGAGCTTGGCGGAGTGTAGCACTCTAATGCCACAGCGGCTAGATTAACCTTGCCTAGCTTTGAATCTAGGGTTTTCTTTGTTTATTACGTAAATACGACCTTTTCTACGAACGATTTTGCAGTTCTTATCTCTTTTTTTCGCAGATTTTAGTGATGATAAAACTTTCATGACAACGTATAAATATAAATTTCCATCTGGGCAGTATATGCATCATTTTATGTTTTATCAAGAGCTAATTTGATTTTTCTTGGTATGTTACTAATTTACCTATTTGCTACACTAAACTCTTTAGCCTATACAGCAACTCTTCTGGCATATTGAAGGTTAATTCTATTGGTAGGTAATCTATTCGGTCATGATATTTCTGCGGTATTTTTACAATATCTTTTTCGGTGGTAATAAGCTGCATACCATTTGCATTTGCAATTAGCTTTTCAATATCCGCGTCAGAATATTCATAATGATCATCAAACACTTTAGTTTTAGCTATCTTGAAATCCGCGCGTTTTAAGGTGCCAAAGAATTTTTGTGGCACTGCTATGCCGCAAAATGCAAAATACTTGCAACCCTGAATAGGAGGTTTGCTAGTTGTAAGCGTAGCTAAAAAATCACTTTTAAGCTGCCGACCATTGTTACGTGTAGTGCGATTTTTAAGGGTAAGGTTATCTGGAGTTTTCTGATGTTTTTGTTCATTGGTTACCAAAACCACTGCATCTGCCCTTGCACAAGCTTTTCTATAAGGTTCTCTCAAAGGGCCAGCCGGAATAGGGTAGCCGTTTCCTAACTTATAGGTATCATCCAATATTAAAAAAGTATAGTTTTTGCGTAGCGTATTATTTTGCAGCCCATCATCCATTATGATCACCCTAGCCCCGTCTGCTTCAGCTGCAGCTGCTGCTAAATAACGGTTTGAATTCACATATGTGGGAGCAACTCTTGCAAGTAGCAAAGATTCATCTCCAACATCAGCGGCTTTATGGAATTTTGGATTTACTAATATTGCTATAGGGCTTTTAGCTGCAGATGATTTATAACCGCTTGTTATATAAGCGATTTTTAAACCCATCTTTTTTAGCTTTTTTCCAAGGGCTAAAGCAAATGGAGTTTTTCCTGCGCCACCAATTACAGTGTTTCCAACGCAAATTACCATTGATCTTACAGATTGAGGCTTTTGCAAAATATGAAAATTCACTAGGTGTCCTAGGTAATAAATAAACCCAAATGGTACTAATAGGTCATTTAAAAAGGTTTTTTTACTCCAAAATTTACGTACCTTTTCTTGAAAGTTCATTTCCCCCTACCGTTTTTTAAGGTCCTCAAAAAATCCACGCATTTTCCCGAAAAAACTTTGTGATTCAGGATTGCAGTTTTCGCCACAAGCTTCATCGAATTTTTTCAACATGTCCTTTTGAGTCTGCGTTAATCTTACAGGAATTTCAACCTTAACATGAACAATCATATCACCAAATCTTCCAGACTTCATAATAGGCATGCCTTTACCTTTAACCCTAAATTGCATGCCGCTTTGGGTGCCTTCAGGGATATTTAATTTAACTTTGGTGCCATCTATGCTAGGCACTTCAACGCTTCCACCTATTGCAGCTGTAGACATTTTAATAGGCATTACACAGTGCAAATTAGCGCCTTCACGCGTAAATAGTTTATGAGGTGATACAGAAATAAATATGTACAAATCTCCAGATCTTCCCCCTCTTTTACCAGCTTCACCTTCACCTGCTATGCGCATTCTAGTGCCTTCTTCCACCCCAGCTGGGATGTTGACATTAAGGGAGCGTTTTTCTTCAACAGAGCCTTGTCCACGGCATTTAGAGCAGGGGTCACTAACAGTCTCACCAACGCCGCCGCATGATCCGCAAGTGCGCTCAACCATAAAGAAACCTTGTTGCATGCGCTGTCTACCGCTGCCGTTGCAGGATTTACATTTTACAACTTTGCCACTTTTGCTGCCAGAGCCGTTGCAGGTGTTACAAGAAACATGGCTTCTAAACTGTATTTGATGCTTGCCGCCACTAAAAGCTTCTTCTAGGGAGATTTCCAAGTTATATCTTAAATCAGATCCGCGATTTATCTCAGCAGCACTTGGTCTGCCTCTTTGCCCTCCGCCCATGAAATCGTTGAATATATTGCCGAATATGTCAGAGAAATCGTCAAAGTTTCCATTGTTGCCAGCGCCCCAGGCCCCGCCACCGCCTCCGTGTTCAAAAGCTGCGTGTCCACCCCTATCATAGGCGGCGCGTTTTTGGTCGTCCTTAAGAACCTCGTAAGCTTCGTTTATTTCTTTAAACTTCTTTTCGGCTTCCTTATCACCTTGATTGCGATCCGGGTGATATTTCATGGCTAGCTTTCTGTATGATTTTTTAATTTCATCAGCAGAAGCCGTTTTATTTATTCCCAATAAATCATAATAGTCTTGCTTGCTCATCTTCTTACACAAAATAGTATCAACTCGTAATAGATAGTTAACTGAGTCAACTTTTACAAGTCTTTAGATAATAAATATTTTATAACCGAGTTTAATAAGAGCCTGCCTTGCTTTGTGGCGATTATCTTATTATCTTTAATTTCTAATAAACCATTATCGCGTAATGTTGTTATTTTTTGCTGATCCATAAGTGGATGAATAACAGCTCCAGCGCTTGCTCGAAGCCCCATTATTGTGGTTTCTTTTAAAATATCTTCAGCAGTTAGAGCTTCATTCCTTTGTAAACCTACACCATTTGCGCTCACGAGTTTTAGCCACTCTTCTGGGCTTGAAATGTTCTGCGTTGCATAACGAGATCCCTCTTGCTTAATTAGATCTCTTTGAAAACTCGCTTCTGGTAGCAGGGTGCAAGGAGCTCGCGGAGCGGAAGACCGGAGTGTATTAAATATACATGAGGATCTGAGCACCGAAGCGACGTCGCAAGCTGCAGCAGAAGTAGAGTTTCCAGGTTTTGCGTAGTTGGATACCTCGTAAGCTTTATATCCATCTTGTTCTAAAATTTCTTCAGTTAATGTATACATATCAGCAGCTAGATCTTCATCAGGCAAAGTAAATCTTCCTTGCTTGTGTTCAGAGAAAAACCTAGTGCCTTTTTCAATTGTAAGCTGATATAAGGATAAATGGCCATCTGCAAGTGATTTAGCTTCTTGCAACTCGGTTTCCCATTCCTGCAAACTTTGTTTAGGTAGTGCATAGATTAAATCAAAAGAAAATTTAGAAAAATATTTGCGCGCCACTTCTATGGCTGCTTTCGCTTCAAGTGCTGAATGTTCTCGCCCCAAAAATTTTAGATTTTTGTCATACAGACTTTGTATTCCTAGAGAAACTCTATTAACACCTGCAGCTGCAATTGCTTTGAATTTAGCGGACTCAACAGATGTAGGATTAGCTTCCATTGTTATTTCAGTGTTGCTAGGTAAATTATAATGCTTAGTTAAATGCTCTATTATGCCGGATATAACAGATTCATGAGCAAGGCTTGGAGTGCCTCCACCGAAAAATATACTGACTATTTTTTTATCTTTTAAATAATGTGAGTAATAATCTATTTCTTTAATTAAGCTTGCGCGCCATAATCCATGGTCTACACCATCACGCACATGGCTATTAAAATCGCAATACGGGCACTTAGATTTGCAGAAAGGCCAGTGGATATAAATTGAGCATTTCATTGTATACTCCGTTAATTTGAAAAATTGGGGCGTCACAGCTATTCCTCCGCATCCGCACCTATTGGCATAGGCTTGCGGTGCTCGCAATTGCTGCTCCTACCACTTTTCCAAATTTCCTGTCGTCTATACCTTTTGCCAACTCTTAATTTACAAGAAGTATACATGCCTAGCTGTGAATTTGCGCATATATTATCTCACAACCTTTAACCTTGCAAGAGCAGCTACAGAGGATCTTGTTGAATAGTGAGAAAACTCGCTTATAATATGGTCCTAAGTTTTATTTGGTTGTGAGATGTTTACTAATTTAAGCCAATCTTTAGGTAAGGTATTCAATAAGCTCCGTGGCAGAGGGGTTTTGAGTGATGAAGATGTTGCAGCCGCTTTGCGCGAAATTAGAATCGCGTTGCTTGAGGCAGATGTATCTTTGCCGGTAGTAAAAGATTTTGTAAATAGAATTAAAGAAAAGGCGGTTGGTGCTAACCTAATAAGGTCGGTAACACCAGGGCAATTAGTTGTTAAAATTGTAAGCGATGAGCTTACAGAGTTATTGAAGTCCGAGCCAGATGTACAGGCGCTTAATTTAAAAGCTGCTCCACCAGTGGTTATACTCATGGCAGGGCTTCAAGGCTCTGGTAAAACAACAACTTCCGCTAAGCTTGCGCTCAAAATTAAAAACCAAAGTAAAAAGAAAGTTTTATTAGCATCACTTGATACCTACAGGCCAGCAGCTCAGCATCAATTGGAGGCATTAGGTAAGCAAATAGAAGTTCCATCATTAGAAATTATTGATGGGCAAAAACCTTTAGAAATAGCCAAAAGAGCTATGCATTCTGCTGAAATTGGTGGATATGATATCTTGATATTAGACACAGCAGGGCGTTTGCATACAGATAGCACCATGATGGAGGAGCTAAAGGCAGTTAAAGCTTTAGCTAAGCCCTCAGAAGTTCTGCTTGTTGCTGACTCATTAACGGGGCAAGATGCAGTAAATATAGCTAAGGAATTTAATGATGCTGTAGGTATAACCGGTATTGTACTCACCAGAGTTGATGGTGATGCAAGGGGAGGTGCGGCACTTTCTATGCGTATGGTAACTGGGCAACCAATTAAATTTATTGGTGTGGGGGAAAAGCCATCTGATTTAGAAGAATTTTATGCAGACCGAATAGCTTCTAGAATCTTGGGTATGGGTGATGTTGTGGGCTTGGTGGAAAAAGCTCAAGAGGTTATCAATGAAGAAGAAGCAAATAA
The DNA here is from genome assembly GCA_029266655.1 of Candidatus Midichloriaceae bacterium. Classification (GTDB taxonomy): domain Bacteria; phylum Pseudomonadota; class Alphaproteobacteria; order Rickettsiales; family Midichloriaceae; genus JAJTHY01. The sequence continues at coordinate 17,654 of JAQSWL010000009.1, forward strand.
GCTAGCTATTAAAATGCAAAAAGGAGTATTTGATCTTAACGATTTATACTCTCAGCTTAAAAATATAGGGCGCATGGGCGGTGTTAGTAAATTGATGGGTATGGTTCCTGGCTTAGGTAAAATGCAGGAAAAATTAAATGATAATGGATTTGGTGAAAAGAAAATTAAACAACAGATGGCGATCATTGAATCTATGACAAAGCTAGAGAGAAAGAGGCCTATGCTTATAAACGCTTCATCTAAAAAGCGTATAGCAAATGGTTCTGGTAATAAGGTTGAAGATGTAAATAGACTTTTAAAACAATACCAAACTATGTTAAAAGTAATGAAGCAATTTGGTAAAATGTCTCCTTCCGATATGGAAAGAATGCAGAGGATGATGAATGTCAGAAAATAAGAGCACACCGCCAAAAGAAACTAAAGCGGAGAAATTAGCAAAGAAATTGCGGGCAAATTTGGTGCGCCGTAAGCAAGCTGCAAGTAAAGATAAAATTAAAATTAAAGGGTCTGGCTATGAGAATAAATAGTATTTTATTAATTGCAGCAGTTGCTCTAATTACTACATCTTGCAATAAGCAAATTGACATACATGGCTTTAATTTTGAGCATGCGGATTTAAGTGCTATTAAAATACATGAAACTTCAAAACAGCGATTAATTGAAGAGATTGGTAGTCCAACCGCAGAATCAGATTTTGGAGAAAAAAAGCTATATTACATTTCTACCAAAACAGAAAAAATAGCTTTTTTAGCGCCTAAAGTTCTTGAGCAAAGAATTTTATGTATCAGTTTAGATGGCAATAATACAGTTAAAAAAATTGATGAGTTTACTTTATCAGATGCTAATAAAATAGCTTTCTCAGAAAATTATACTGATATTCAAGGCAATGGTGTAACGGCCATGCAGCAGATATTAGGTAATATTGGTAAGTATAATAAGAAAAAATGATTAGAGCTTTGGTGATCAGTGACAAGTCTTATTTATTTGATGCACTTTCATCAATAGAATTTTCTGGCATTGAATTCTCTTATTCAAAAAATTTATTGCCAGAGTTTGATCTTATTATAACTGATACCGAAATAAAGTTTGAAGATATCCCTGTTATTGAATTCATTAAGCGCCCTATAATATTTAATGAAGTTATTCAAGAAATTGAATCTTACTTAAATGACACAATTAAAAAAATTAAATTTTATGAGTATGAGCTTGACCTAATCTCACGTAAGTTGAGCCATGCAGATAAAACAATTCAATTAACCGAAGTGGAATGCAATATTTTAGGTGCTTTAATGCATTCTGAAGATCATAGCATCAGCAAAGAAAAAATAAAAACTTCAGTACTTGGGTATAATGAAGAAGTGCAAACCTCTGCTATAGAAAATCATATATATCATCTCAGGCAAAAATTGTGTGCTTTAGATATTAAGCTTGCAATAGAGAGAAGCGAAAATGGATATAAGCTAGCCGTTTAGCCTATACTCTGTTAATTTGAAAAATTGGGGCGTCTCAGCTTATACCAAATCTCAAATAAATAGAGCATTAAAGCTCATCTTTTGCCAAATTTGCTTGGTAAAAATTGATGAATATGTAAAAAATATTCAACTGCTTTTTCCCCCCGCACTTTGCCAAAATCTGGCATTACTATCTCAATTTATTTTGAGATTTGGTATAATTTCTCCGCGTCCGTACCTATTGATATAGGCTTACGGTGCTCAAATTGCTGCTCCTACCACTTTCCCAAATTTCCTGTCGTCTATACCTTTTGCCAACTCTTCATTTACGAGAAGTGTAGATTAGTAATATTTAAATAAAATTTCTTAAGTGGGCCTTGAAATATTCTTTGCAATGTCTATATAAGGCTTGTACAAACAACCCAACTTTAATAGGAGTAGTAAAATGAATATAAGACCGCTTCATGACAGAGTACTTGTCAAAAGACTGGATCAAGAGCAAAAAACTAAATCGGGTTTAATTATTCCAGATACCGCTCAAGAAAAACCTATGGAAGGGGAGGTGGTATCAGTGGGTAGCGGAGCTCGCGATGAAAATGGCAAGGTGCATCCTCTAGAAATTAAAAAAGGCGATCGTGTCCTTTTCGCAAAATGGGGTGGCACAGAAGTTAAAATTGAAGGCGTTGAATATTTGATTATGAAAGAATCTGATATTCTCGCAATTGTTGATGCAGCATAATATAAAAGATTTATAGAAATAATAAGAGGTAAAAATGGCAATAGCAGCAAAACAAATACTAAGTGGCAGTGATGCAAGAAATAAAATTTTATCAGGTGTGATAGAAGCAGCTGATGCGGTTGGCGCAACTTTAGGGCCAAAAGGCCGCAATGTTGTGATATCTAAATCATTTGGCGCTCCAAAAGTTACTAAAGATGGCGTAACTGTAGCTAAAGAAATAGTTTTTAAAGATGCACATAAAAATTTAGGCGCGCAAATGCTTAAAGAAGCAGCTAATAAAGCTAATGATAATGCAGGTGATGGAACTACTACAACCTCTGTGTTGATCAGGCAGATGGCAATTGATGGTGTAAAAGCTGTAACAGCTGGTATGAACCCTATGGATTTGCGTCGTGGTATTGAGAGAGCAGCAAAAACAGTAATAGAAGATATTAAAAAGCGCTCCAAATCTGTACAAACCTCTGCTGAAATAGCGCAAGTTGCAACTGTTTCTGCTAATGGTGATAGCGAAATTGGGGCTAAACTAGCCGAAGCATTTGAGCGTGTTGGTAAAGATGGCGTGGTAACTTTTGAAGAAGCTAATAAGATTGATGGCTTTGAAGCGGAAATTGTTGAAGGCATGAACTTCGACCGTGGTTGGTTGTCTCCATATTTTGTAACCAACTCTGAAAAAATGATTGCTGAATACGAAAAACCATACATCTTGCTAGTTGAGAAAAAAATTAGCAACCTGCAACAAATTCTTCCAGTTCTTGAAGCAGTGGTTCAAACTGGTAATCCATTACTTATTATTGCAGAGGATGTAGAAGGTGAAGCTCTAGCAACTTTAATTGTTAACAGATTAAGAGCAGGGCTTAAAGTTGTTGCAGTTAAAGCACCTGGTTTTGGTGATAGAAGAAAAGCTATTCTTGAAGACATCGCGATTGTAACCGGTGGGCAAGTGATCAGCGAAGATTTAGGTCATAAGCTTGAAAACACTACAATTGAAAGCTTAGGCCAAGCTCGCAAAATTATTGTTACTAAAGACGAAACAACAATAGTTAGTGGTAATGGTGAAGAAACGGCTATTAAATCTCGTGTTGCACAAATCAAGAATGAAATTGAAGAATCTAGTTCTGATTATGATAAAGAGAAGCTTCAGGAGCGTTTAGCTAAACTAGCTGGTGGAGTTGCTGTACTTAAAGTTGGTGGCTTTACCGAAGTAGAAGCTAAAGAGAAAAAAGATAGAGTGGAAGATGCTTACCATGCAACTAAAGCTGCGATAGCAGAAGGTATTGTAATTGGCGGTGGATGTGCGCTACTTTATGCTATCAGTGCTCTTGAAGGCTTGAAAGGGGCCAACGATGATGAGCAAGCTGGTATAAACATTGTTATGAAGGCTTTGTCTGCTCCAGTACGTAAAATTGTTGAGAATGCAGGTGGTGATTCATCACTGGTAGTTGCTAAACTTATCGAAGGTAAAAAAGAGAATATCATTTTTGATGCACAAAATAATGAATATGTTGATGCATTCAAAGCTGGTATTATAGACCCTACCAAGATAGTTAGAACAGCAATTCAAAGTGCTGCATCTGTAGCTGCGCTTCTAGTTACTACAGAAGCTGCTATTACAGATGAGCCAGAAGATAATAACGGAGCTGCTGCACCTCATATGCATAACGGCGGCATGGGTGGTATGGACTTCTAATGCTACTTCCCAGTTATATTATTACTTTGTCCCGCGTAGGCTCACCTATTTTTATAGGCATCGCCTCGCGCTCCTAGTACTAATTATAACTGGAAAATAGCATGAGACTTCTCTCCTCGTGTTGAGAAATACTTAAAATAAAAAGCCTGTTTACTTTTTTGGTAAACAGGCTTTTTTGTGATTAGGAAAAATAAAAATATAGCTTAAATATAGAAATATATGAAGATCACAACTCAATAGAAGAGCCTGATTGCTTACCTAAACATTTCTTACAAGCTTCTCACCGATATTACTAACTAAGCTATGCCCATACTCACTGAAGTATAAAGCGGCTGTACAAATAGCAGTGGATGCTGCCACGAGCATAGAAGTTTTTGGATAAAGTGAACAATAATATAAAAATCTGTTTTTGTAAGTTAGGTGATCATATGCAGTGCTGCCTGATTTGTCTCTAATTTGAGCATCCGCTCCATGTGAAATTAATAGCAGCATGGTTTTGATATCTTGTACTTGAGCAGCCCAGTGCAGAGGTGTTCTGTTATATGCAGCTTTGGCATCAACCTCAGCTCCTTTTTCAAGCAATGATTCAACTATATTTATATGACCTGCAAGAGCAGCCCAGTGCAGAGGTGTTGCGTCACCCACGTTTTTGGCATTAACCTCAGCTTTTTTTTCAAGCAATAATTTAACTATATTTGTATGACCACCCGAGCAAGCGTAGTGCAGAGGTGTTGCGTCACCCTCGTTTTTGGCATTAACCTCAGCTCCTGCATTTAAGTAGTCAATTACCTCTTGGATATTTCCACTCTTAGCAGCGTTAATTAAATCCTTGTTTAATTTATCTTTCATAATTTTCCTTTATTTTTCAAATTTATAGCAAAAATTATAGCAGAAAAAATGCATAAACACAATGCCTTGTATAAAATCTCAAAATAATTGGTGTTATTTAAGCTTTAATAATCTTATCGCTAGCTTTTCTAAAGCGTCCGCGGGTATCAACAATTAGACTCGCCTCTTTCTCAATTAGATCGTAGTCTATGTTGTCATGGTCAGTTGCAATTAACACCACATCAAATTTTTTAAGATTTTCCTTAGTAAGCTCAATGCTGTTTAGGTTTAAATGATGTTTGCGGGTATGAGGTGCAAATGGTATGTAAGTATCATGGTATTGTATAGCCGCACCCAAATGGTCTAGCTCTTCTATAATTTCCAGCGATGGTGACTCTCTAAGATCATCAACATTCTTTTTATACGCAACACCAATCACCAAAATATTAGCTTTAGAAATAGCTTTGCCTATAGAGTTAAGAGCTAGCATTACCTTCTCAATAACATAAGTTGGCATATAGGTATTTATTTCGCCTGCAAGCTCGATAAAGCGAGTATGAAGCTTATATTCTCTCGCCTTCCAAGTTAAGTAAAACGGGTCAATCGGAATGCAGTGCCCACCTAAACCAGGGCCAGGATAATATGGAGTAAATCCAAATGGTTTGGTAGAGGCTGCTTCTATCACCTCATAAATATCAATTCCCATTTTATCAGCGACCATTTTCATTTCATTAACAAGGCCGATGTTAACTGCGCGGTGAATATTTTCTAATAGCTTAGTCATCTCCGCAACTTTGGTAGAGCTTACCTCTACAACCGTATCCACAGCATTTTTATAAAGCTCAGAGCCGATCCTTAAGCATGCCTCAGTAGTGCCACCAACTACTTTAGGTATAGTCTGAGTGTTATAGGATAGGTTTGCAGGATCTTCGCGTTCAGGTGAAAACACTAAGAAATAGTCTTCTCCTACCTTAAAGCCCCTGCTTTCAATTCTAGGTAATAACTCTTCTTCAGTAGTGCCAGGGTAGGTTGTAGATTCAAGAGACATGATCTGCCCAGCTCTAAGAAATGGCAGCATAGTGTCCATTGTTTCGGTAATATAGCTTAGGTCTGGCTCTCTATAAATATTAAGTGGGGTAGGTAGACATATAATAATCGCATCTACTTCTGATATTTTAGAAAAATCTGATGTGCATTCAAAACCTTTCTTAGTTGCTGAAATAATGCTTTCAGCTGGAATGTGCTTAATATAAGACTGCCCAGATGCAATTTTGTTAATTTTGTATTGATCAATGTCGAATCCTACAACCTTAAAATCCTCTTCAGCAAACCTAATTGCTAGAGGCAAGCCAACATATCCTAATCCTATAATCCCTATTACCACTGTTTTATTGCGGATTTTGTTTAAAAGCTTTTCCATTTTGAACCTACTTAATTTCCATTAGTGTTTCATCTTCAAGTATCTTATACCTTCTGCCTTCTTTAGGGCATATTAGATCTTCTTGTAAAATTTCACCAGCGCGCGATACCCATCCCACTTGCCTGCCAGGTACCCCAACTATTAAAGCATGAGGTTTTACATCCTTGGTAACAACAGCACCCGCACCGATCATACAATATGCCCCTAAAGTTACACCACAAACGATAGTGGCGTTAGCGCCAATTGCTGCACCTTTGCATACTCTGGTAACTTTATATTCATCTTTACGTTCTACAAATGCTCTAGGGTTTATCACATTGGTGAAAACCATCGATGGTCCGCAAAATACATCGTCTTCAACTACAACGCTATCATAAATTGATACATTATTTTGCACCTTTACATTGTTGCCAATAAAAGCTTTGCCGCCTACATAAACGTTTTGCCCAAAAATGCATTTTTCTCCAATTACAGCGCCGTTTGAGATATGCGTCCAATGCCATATTTTTGTGCCTTCCCCGACCTTCGCTCCTTTATCTACAATAGCAGTTGAATGTATGTAAATCATAGTAAATCTATCGGTGCATTAAGGTTATTAGATTTATATATAGAGCTTAATATTTTTTGGGTAGTGAGTATCGTATCTCCCTCTATGCTTGCTGGTTTTCCAGAGATAATTGCATTGTATACATCAATATAGTTATGAACATGCCCCGAGCCGTATACAGTTTCTGGCGCTGAATTAGGCACATTAGCATTAACGAAAACTGGTTCCCCTTCTAATTCCCAATGCGTTATTTCATTAAGCGCTATGCCACCAATTTTAACTGTGCCTCTTTCTCCTAATATGGTTATGGAGCCTTCTAAATTTTTAGGGTAGGTGAGTACTGTCATATTGATGGACGCCAACGTTCCATTTTCAAATTCTATAATAGCTGCACCTGTATCTTCAGTTTCAATCTTCCTTGCAAGGGTCTTAAGAGATGCAAAAACTTTTTTTGGCGTACTTGATGCCATCCAAGCCACCATATCAACATAGTGAGTGGCTTGAGTTAAATATGCCCCACCGTCCATCGCTAAAGTGCCATGCCATGATGCTTCTTTATCATAATAACTTTGTGGGCGTTGCCAAAAGATAGTAGAGCTTATCATATATATGCGGCCTAATTTTCCTTCGCTAATAGCTTGTTTAAGCTTAGCTATTGGCGCATTAAAGCGGTTCTGACAAATTAAAAAGAGGCGGGTGCCCATGGATTTGCAGTAGTTAGCAGCTCTTTCTCCGCTTTCGTAATCTATTGAAAGAGGTTTTTCGCATATTATATTTTTCACCCCTAGCTCTGCGATTTGCTCAACCATCGATGGGTGTAGCCCATTTGGGGTAGCAATTACAGCAATATCAGGTGATAGCTGCTTGATCATTTCAACATAATTTTCAAACGGGCGGCCACCTACAATTTCCGAGGCTTTCGTAGCTTTGTTTAGGTCAATATCGCAAACACCAGCCACATTGAATTTATCGGTAATTTTATTCAAAGCTTCAAAATGCTTAGCAGATATTCTTCCGCAGCCAATGTAAACGGTTTTAAGTGGCGTTGAACTAATCATAGAGATTTCATAATATTTTTAACCACAGTAACTATATACTCTTGCTCTGCTTTTTCAATATATGCATGCATTGGAAGGCAAAATATTTTTGTACTGAAATAATTAGATTTTTCTAAATTTTTGGCTTTATAGCTATGTGCATATGCTGGTTGTTGGTGTAATGGTATAGGATAGTACACATTGCTTGGTATGCCTGCTTTTTTCAGCTCACCCATTATAAAATCTCTTTTATCATGTAAAAGCTGATATACAGCCCAAGCAGATTTCTTATTAGACCCCTTCGTAAACTCTACTTCTGCTGTGGGTTGCTGCGTTGCTCCGGTACCCGAGGTCTCATGTATATTTAATACACTCCGGTCTTCTGTTCCGTATGCTCCTTGCACCCCGCTACCAGAAGCGAGTTTCCTAAAAGGTCTATTATTTGCAACTATTGGTGTTGTAACAATGTCTTTTAAATTCTCATTATAAAAATCTGCTAGTTCATTTCTGGCTGTGATTTCAGCATCAAAATGTTTAAACTTTTCTAGCAATACGCAAGCTTGTATGGTATCTAGCCTACTATTCATTCCTATATTAATGTGGTGATATTTATCATCTCCACGGCCATGTAAAGATAATGATCTGAGTTTGTGGGCGTATTCTTCATTGTTTGTGAACATCATTCCACCATCCCCATAACACCCAAGTGGCTTGGTTGGGAAAAAGCTGGTGGTGGTAATGTCTGCTAATCCCCCAACTGCATGGCCATCTATAGTGGCGCCATATGCTTGAGCTGCATCAGAAATAAAAAATAAGTTATGCTCTAAAGCAATGCTTTTTATTTCCTCATAATCAACCGGCTGGCCAAATAAATCTACTGTAATTATTCCTCTAATATTTAACCCTTTGGATTTAGCATCTTCGATCGATGAGCGTAAAGAAGATAGGTCTATATTGAAGTCATCATCTACATCCACAAAATAAGGGACCCCATTTAAAATACATATAGCTTCTGCAGTTGCAGCATAAGTATAGCTAGGAGTAAAAACGACTTCGCCTGGTTTTAGATCAAATGCCATAAGTGCTAAAGTCAGTGCATCCGTACCATTAGCACAAGCGATTCCATAGTTTGCCCCATAGTATGAACTGAGTTTTCTCTCTAACTCTGTAACTTCCGCTCCCATAATAAAATGGCCAGATTCTATGGTAGAGGATATCCTTTTAAGTATACCGTCCTTTAAGAGATCCGCCTGACGTTTTGAGAGCATTAAATCTATATTCATTTTAGTAGCATATCTATAATTAGTTTATCGGTTCTTTCACCTGAGATTTTACTAAATACTTTAAATCCAGTGGGAGAGGTTACATTTATTTCAATAAGTTTGGAATCAATAAGATCAACCCCTGCTAAAAATATACCTTGTTCGGACAGATGTTTAGCAACTTTATTACTAATGTCAAGTTCTGCTCCAGTAAGTGTAGTTACAGATGGTTTGCCCCCCGCTGCCATATTGGCTATAAAATTACCCTCTTGAGGCATTCTACTTAGTGCTCCTACAACTTTCCCACCAGCAATTAATACTCTTTTGTCGCCTTGTGTTTTTACAGATGGTAAATATTCTTGCAATATACATTCACCAAATTTATCTAAATATAATGGTACTAAATCTTGAAATTTTTGCTCTGAATCTATTAAAGCCACATCTTGACCGCCAAACCCATATATAGGCTTCAGTACAGCTTTTCCTACAGCTTTATAGAAAGCTTTTAAATTTTCATAATTACTGCTAACCATGGTTTTTGGTATAAAGTCAGGAAAGTGAAGGGCTGAAAGCTTTTCTGGAAATCTTCGTATTGCCTCTGGGTTATTTAAAGTTATGGTGCTTTTTGGTAGGAGATCTAGCAAATACGTATTAGTTAGATATTGCTGGTTAAAAGGTGGGTTTTGCCTAATCATAACTATAGAGGCTCTAGCAAGGTCTAATTTTACATCATCACCAATTTTCCTATAAAACCCATTAGTAAAGCTTACAAATGTGCCCCTAGCGCTCAGATGCGTGTCGAAGGTTAACTCAGCAGGGGTGTAATAAAATATCTTATATCCTCTGCGCTCTAATTCTTCTGCTAGAAAAATTGAAGTATCGCTTTCATAGTTTAATGAATCGATATGGTCTATCTGTAAAGCAACAATTCTTTCCATTAATCCTCCATTACCAAGGATTTTAAGCAATCAATATATAAAGGATGAACGGAGACGGTTGGCACCCTAAAATAAGCTTTTGCACCTAAAGAGGTAGCTAGTTCTTTATATTGAATATCGAGTTCAACCAAGGTTTCGGAATGTTCAGAAACAAAGCTGACAGGCAATACAATTATTACCCTGTTTTCTTTAGAATACTTGTGAATTAAATCTTCTGTTGAAGGTTCTAGCCATTTAAGCGGGCCAATTTTGCTTTGATAACAAACTTTATACTCTAAGTCTAATATTCCTAATTTTTGAGCTATGGAGTTAACGGATGCATTTACATGCTTTTTGTATGGATCCCCTCCAGTTACTCTATTTAGCGGTATTCCATGTGCAGAAAATAAAACCACGGGTTTACCAAATTTTTCTGCCTCATTATAAGTTTTGGCTAATAAATTTGTATATGCCTGAACAAAATCTGGATGATCTTCATACGACAATATGCTTTTGGTAGGAATATTAATGCCACGCTTAAGCACTTCTTCTTGCCACTCTTTTATGGAAGACTCGGTAGTGGTTGTGGAGTATTGAGGATAAAGCGGAAGTAAAATAATTCTTTGTGGTTTATATAGTTCTATTTCATCTAAAACATCATGAATAAAAGGATAAGAGTAACGCATGTATGTAAAAACCTTATAACCAGCTCCTAATTCATTTTGTAAGGCTGTTGCTTGAGCATAAGTCTCAGGCAATATTGGTGAGCCGCCGCCAATTTGTTTGTAGATATCAGAAGCTTTTGAATCTCTGTGCCAGGAAATAAATTTTGCTAGCATAAGGCGTATAGGGTTGGGAGCGCTTATGATTGCAGCATCATTAAATAAGTTAAATAAAAATGGCTTAACGCCTTGCATACAGCATGGCCCCCCAAGATTATATAAAACTACAGCAGTTTTCATTTAACACCTATTGTCATTTTCAGGAAAAGATAGTAGTCTTTTCTATTAAAATTACCAGGATAAACCATGAACCCAAGAATAATATTTTTACTCATTACATGCTCGGCACTTTTATCCGCTTGCAGCGGTGATGTTAAGTCTTCATTGGGTCTAAAAAAAGAGGCTCCTGATGAATTTGTGGTGATATCTAATCCACCTTTGAGAGAACCGCCAGAATTCAGCTTAACTGCTCCAACCAATGACCTTCCTGAGCGCGGAATAATTATACAAGATAGTGCAAAACAGTTAAACAATGATGATGTAATGTTTTTAGAGTATCTGGAAGAGCCAAAGCATAGCAATGTGAAGAATGCGATTGATTCGGAGCATTATGGTCATAAGAAGGAGCATGAATCTAAAAATAGCATAAGTAGGGCTATTAGTAAGATTAGAGGGGAGAATGAAGACCCTGTTATTGATCCAGAAAAGGAAAAAGCTCGTCTTAATGAAAACGCTGCCAGTGGCAAGCCAATTAACGAAGGAGTTGTTAAGAATAAATCTAATTCCACCCTTAATAAAATTTTGGATTAGCTGCAGCTAAAGCGTTATAAAAAGGGTGTTAGAACCTATCTTCTATTCCCTTGCCATCATGTTGGGTTTTTGTTTAGCTTCTGACTTATCAAAGATTTCCTCAAAGATTTCCTCAAACTTAACCTCAGCTTTGGTTCTGAATCCTGCTCGCGGGGTCGGCCCAACTTTCACGTTTCCTGTGGTATTGGCATGTTTGTCCAAAATAACAAGCTGCCAGTAATGCAAATTGCAATCGGAGAAGTTTAACTTAATTTTTCTATCTTTATGTTCGCTCAGGTTGCTTATCAATTCTTTGAGATCACCATATTGATTAGGTGTGGGAGTAAACTTAAGCTCGAGATCTTTGGTGCATCGTGATAGCCCCTTAATTACAGGAAAGAATTTTGAATCTAATGTATTACCAGATAGATCTAGAACTAATGATTCATTTACTGTTGTGGTAGCATCTTTAATTTCCGCTGTTGTGGTAACATCGTTAGTTTCCGCTGTTATGGTAACATCGTTAGTTTCTACTATTTGTTGAATTGCTTCAGTAACACCTTCCTCAATCTTTCTTGGTCTGCCTCTTCCTTTTTTCTTAGTTACTTCTTCGGTAGGCTTAGCTTCTTCGGCAGGCTTAGCTTCAGCATCAGCAAAACCTTTGAACATATCCAAGATGCTTTCTGCTGTAAGGCCGGTATTTTCCAGATTTAAATACGTAACGCCACTTAGTTTTTCAGGGGTTAAATTCAAGTATTTGCTGATTAATCCATCATCGCAAACATTTGATAAATCAAGTTTAGATATTTTGCCTTCAAATAATCCTTGGAGTAAAGGATAGCTTTCAAAACCTATGGTATTGCCACCAAAACTTAGATTCTTAATAGGTTTACCTTCAATAGCCTTGAGAACTTTTGCCACACTTATATCAGGGCTTGCATCGGGTAATTTAAAATCTGGTATAACTAATGAGAAAACTTCAGATCCTTCTAAGAAGTTACAAAATTTATCTACTACTTCTTCGTTTGAGAAAGCCACCTTACCAAGCTCTAAAGTCTTTAAGCCTGTAGGAAGGGCATTAAAAAAGTTAGAGCCATCACCGCTGATAGTGCAGCTATTAGCTTTAAAAGACTTGAGTCCAGATAAACTAGGTATAGCTCCTGCATTCAAATCTACTGGAGTTTCTGAAAAATCGACTTTAGCAAGATAAGCTGGGTCAGGAAGGGTGTTTGTAAAATTAGCAAAGCCAGCTGGTGAAAATTTTGTTTTGCTCAAATTTGCGGATCTAACTTTGCCATGTCTAGCTACGGCTAATAAATCATCTGGTTCCGCAAACTCTTTAAATTTATGTGCATTGAGAGCGTCAGTTTTTCTCTTTTGTACAGCTGCAAGGTGTCCTTTATAATCATGTTTTGATACTGGTTTTTTATAAGCAGCGGTCGCCTCGCGCACAGCTTTGGCATTAGAGCTAAGCGCTGTTGAAGTTTTTGCACCCCATAACCAAGAAGACCATTTATCAAGAAAATATGCCATGGATAAATCCAAGCCCATGGCAGTGGAGCCAAGCACCATAGGATTTGTATTTGTATGTCTTACAGTTTTTGTTGTGCGAAATATGCTGAAAAACTTAGCTAACATGACTATAACCATTATATATAATTATAACCGTATTTTTATCATATATCTGGATTAATTAAAAGTATTTTATATTTTTTATATTTTGTGGCGATAACTTATTCTTTTTTATAATTAAATGACTTTTCGAAAACCGAATGCACCAAAATAAACTACTCCACTTACAATTATATATGAGCAAACTTGCGCCAAAAGCGGCAAAGAATATACAAAGCTTTTAAGTATAAGAATGCATAAATACATCAAAAGAGAAGCACCTATAATTTTTGCAATTTTAACATATGATTTTCTATAACAGAAATATAACGATTTACGCTTCAAGAAATACCCAAGCAGCACAGCATTTATAAACGATGCAATTACAGCTCCAATTGCTACAGCAACATGATGAAAAAATGGTAGTAGTATTATGCTGATAACAACGTTAATTAACAAAACTATAGCAGCAATTCGCACGGGGGTTTTAGTATCTCCCACTGCGAAAAATGCAGCAGAGAAAATTTTGATGATGCAAAAGGCAGGCAGGCCTACAGCAAACACTTCAAGTGCAGAAGCAGCGCCATGAGTCGCTTGCTGGTCAAAAGCCCCATGCTGAAAGAGTAGGGCTATTATCTCTGGTGCAATAGCTAAAATTCCAAGCGAGGCAGGCATAGTTAAAAATAGAGAAAATACCAAGGCCTGATTCTGCATAACCTTAAATTTCCTAACTTCGCCACTTGCATATTTTTTAGCAAGCTCTGGTAACATAACTGTTCCAAGAGCTGTGCCTATTATTGCAAGCGGCAGCTGGTAAATGCGGTCCGCATAATACAGATAGGAAACCCCACTAGCTACAAATGAGGCTATAATGGTGCTTACCATAATGTTAATCTGTGAAATTCCCGAGCCAATAATTCCAGGTATCATGCGCTTTAAAAGTATTTTAGTGTCGACGTCAATTACCGGGCGCACAATTGAAATTACTCCAACACGTTTATAAACAAAATACATAACCCAAAGCATTTCAAAAATTCCAGCAATAGGCAGGCTAACTGTAAGCCAATATGCCTTTTGCTCTTGGCTATTACCAAGGAATATAAATAGTATCAAAATAATATTGAGGATAATGGGCGCACTTGCAAATGGCATATAATTACCCATGGAATTAGATATTCCACCGTAAAACGCCATCATAGAAATGAAAATAATATAACTGAAAGAGATTCTGCCCAAATTAGTGATAAGGCTTAATTCTTCTGGGTTGCTGCTATACCCTGGAGCTATTAATTCCACCACTGTGCCCATAAAATAAATCATAAGCGCGGAGAATATAGTGGTAATAATCAGCAAGATTGTTTGTACATTACTTGCAAATTTAACGCCTGCTGCTTCGCCTTCTTGCTTAATTTTTTTGGTAAATATGGGTACAAAAGCGCTATTTAATGCGCCTTCACCAAAAATGCTGCGGAACATATTGGGGATTCTAAGTGCGATCACAAATGCATCATTAAACAGTCCAGCTCCTAGGAAAAAAGCTATAGCAACATCGCGCACATAACCAAGGATTCTTGATATAAAAGTGAGCGCTCCAACCCCAAAGGCAAGTTTAGCTATTTTCATTAACACCGTGCGTTTAAATACAATACAGATTTAGCTAATACCATAAGCCATACGCGCGTATTCTTCAATAAAAGAAACTCCATATCCTGTCGCACCTTTAGCCTTGCTTAGTGAAGGTTCATCATTCCACACCATACCCGATATATCTAAATGTGCAAAGTTAGAATGTTCAACAAAATTATGCAAAAATTCTGCAGCGGATGCGTTATCTCCTTTATACATAATACCTACATTTTTAAGGTCCGCTATGTCAGATTTTGTCATCTCCAAGAAAACTTCTCCAAGCGGCAGCCTCCATAAAAGATCACCAGATGACTTTCCAGCTTGCAATAGCACGCCTGCTAATTCATCATTACGCGTGAAAAGCCCGCCATATTCATGCGCAAGGCATGCCACGGTGTCAGCGGTTAAAGTTGCCAAGGTCACTATTGTGCTGGGGCGGAAATTTTGCTCCGTGTAATAAATGCAATCTGCAAGCACTAACCTGCCTTCAGCATCCGGGTCCGCAACTTCTATAGTTTTACCCGACATACTGGTTACAACATCGCTAGGCTTTATTGCGCAAGCATCAGGCATATTTTCTACCAAACCCACGACCCCAATAACATTTGCAGCAAGCCTCTCGGATGCAATAGCCATAATGCCGCCAACCACAGCAGCAGCGCCGCTTTTATCATATTTCATCTTTGGCATCATTACCTGGTCTTTGATAAACAAACCACCAGAGTCGAAACAGACTCCTTTACCTATGAAAGCTATAGAATCTGATTTTTCCGGAGCCCCTTTATATTTAAGCACAACTACTTTCGGCTCTTTATTGCTCCCTTGAGCAACAGCTAAAAGCGCGCCCATTTTTAGCTCTTTAATCTCATTAATGCCTAAAATATCAACCTCTATGCCATATTGCGCAAGAGACTTACATGCATCCGCAAAAGATTCCGGAAATATGTAATTAGATGGTGATTCAGCAAGCTCTTTGCACAGATTTTTAGCCGCAACTAGCGCTGCAAATCTTTGGTAACTTTGTTTTAGTTTTTCTGGATTTTCTACAATTACATCAAGTTGCTTAAAGCGGTATTCATTAGTGCTTTTAAATTTAGTTAACTTCCAAGTTCGGTTTTGAATTGCAAATATTACTTTGCATAAATCATCTGCATCAAGATTTAAATTTAATGTGGCGCGCTCAAATTTATAATCCAAGATAGCTTTAGCGAATTTAAAGCCCATCTCTTCTGGGTTGCCCGCAGCAACAAATACACTTATGTTTTTATTATCTAATGATGTTATATATGGTGCTTCAATTTTTAAATTATCAGCGAGCACCAGCAACTGAGCTGGCGCTACATCATTTGACATTTTAATGAAATTTATTTCGCACATTTATCCCTCCTACTTAATATCAGCAATACTGCACTTGCAACAAAACACATAATCAAAATCTTTAAGAATCCATCGGTATAAACACTAACGCCTAAATCAGCATTTAACTCATCAATAGCCATATACTTGCTTAGCGCCCCACTAAAGAGATTGGCAAGTGCATAACCTAACATTACTGAGCCCATTAGTACACCTCTCATATGATTAGGTGAATATTTAGCGCAATGCGCATAAACAGCAGGACCAATAAATAATTCAGAGAATGCGATAATTCCAAATGATAATCCCACAGTATTTGCGCTAACCAAGTTATCTCCAGCAGAATAATAAAGCACCGCAAAAGCTATAGCTTGCAAACAAAAAGCCAAAGCTACTTTACTATATAGTTTAATTTCTCTTTTTGTTTTAGCTTCATAAATTTCCATGAGTATTGCTACAATTGGCCCAAGCAATAATATTACAACCGGATTAACAGTGGTGATGGAGGCAACGGGGATCTCGAAACCAAACAAAGATTTATCAGAAAAGCGTTCAGCAAATAAAATGAGAGTACTACCAACTTGCTCTTCAAAGCCGTAGAAAAGTGCTAGTAAAAATATTGCCGCCAATATTGAATAAACATTACTCTTGTCGGTTTTATCTAGAGTTCTAGAAGAATACAACACAGATATGATCGTAGCTAGAATTGCACCGGTCACACAATAAATGCTAATCTCATGCAAATATATCGCTGCAGAGCAAAACGGCGCCATACTAAATACAAATATTGTGTACATGGAAACTTTCTGCAAGCTGCTCCCTGCAGGCCGTTTCCCCTTATTCTCTAATATATAATTAAATTTAAATAACCCTAAGAGCCCAAGAGCCATGCCAAAAGCTGCAAGTGAAAATCCATAGTGCCATCCATATAAGTCTGCAGCAAATGCGCACCCGATAGTCGAGAGGAATGCGCCAAGGTTTAGGCCAACATAAAACATTGTATAGCCGGCATCTCTACGGACATCATCCTTTTTATAAAATTCACCAAGTAGAGCAGTGCAATTAGGCCTAAGAAAGCTAGTACCAACCGCAATTAAGCCCATACCTAGATATAAATTTATCATCCCGCCTGGTATAGACATAACTATATGGCCTAATGCAATTATAACCCCACCTAAATAAATGGAATATTTAAGGCCAAATACCCTATCCCCCATCTTGCCGCCTATTACGGCGAGAGCCTCAGATAATGCAGTTGAAACTGCATATATTCCAAATGCATCCATATCTGAAAGCCCAAGCTCGGATACCATGTAAAGCACCAAAATAGCTCGCATGCCGTAGAAGCTAAATGCTTCCCACATCTGTACAAAGAATAATAAGTATAAAGCTTTTGGCTGTTTAATATCTCTTTGCATAATTACCTCGCTATGTATTTGTCACCAGAAACTGGTGAACTATTTATTATGTTTTGCATCTCAGTAAACTCGTTTTGAGTGCTATTTACATATATGTGGCATGGAGCAAGTATTACACCTTTGCTAGATCTAAAAGCGCCTTCCACGTATTTTAAATTCAGCAAGTTGCCAATACCAGAGCTGCTTAACTCATTAAATTTCTGAGTTGCATACACGACCTTTTTACCATGAAGAATTTCATCGAGCTTCGTATCCGAGGCGCCAATCAATTTCCTAATACCAAAAATATTTAGCTCCTTAATATATTCCTCCATAGCACCCGCGCTAGCTAAGCTGTAAAGCTCAGTGCCTTTTGCACTCTCTCTTGCAGTAATTGTATCCACAGAAAACAATTCAAATATCATACAAGGATCTTTGGTTGGATTCTCTACGACTTTTCCGCTTATATCAAGCAATCTTATCCCTTGTAAACTGTATTGCCTTGGAGAATCTTCAAGAATAGTGCTTCCAAGCCTAGTAATTTTATAATTGAGAGGTATAGAGTTTTTCTCTATAAATCTATACATAGCTTCGATTCCAGGTGCTTGTAATTGCTGCGCTGGCAACAATTTCCCACTTTTTCCTAAAGGCCTATTATATGGTTTTAAATCAGCTTTTAAATCTGCGCTTTCTGCCACTCCAATTAGGAAATCACAAGAAATATTGCTCATTGCTTGAGCAAAAAAATCACTTATAGAATAAAATGAATCTGTTTTTAATCCCTTAGCAATAGGCTTAATGATAGGAATAATTGCTTTACCATAGCTAACCTTTGCACAATTTACGTCTTTAATTAAAAGCCCGAATTCATCTCTGATCTCTTTTTGGAACTTTCCGTTAATATGTGCTAATGTTGCTACTAGTTTATCTTGAGGGTTTAAATTAGCGTAATCAACATCTCTGCTGAAAAATTGCATGAGTAAGACTCGAGACTGGCAGTTATTATCGCCATTGCTTACATCAAATGCTTTATAATTGCCTGAGTTGAAATCACGTTCTACTTCTTCTTGCACAGCGTTGCTTGCAATAAAGCTATTGGCTGCTACAATTTGAGAATTCAACATTTGCGAGCCCTCTTTTTTATAAGTGCTTATAAGCTCAGAAAAATCAATTTCTTGATTCTCCTTAATTGCTTTTTGCATTTGAGGATATTTATTTAGAGCTGTAAGGATAGGGCCCTTTTCTCTTTGTGTTATAGCTTTAGAATATTTTAATGAGATTTCATTAATTTTAGCTATTTCTGCTTGCAGCGCTTTATCTGCTATTGTGTTGTAAAGATCTAAGATTTGATCTATGGAAATTGCATTAGAAATATCAGCTATTTGGTTTTCTTTTGTGGATTGCATTGTTCTTCTCCGATTTCAAATTATCTAAATTATTTTGTGAATTATTTAATGAATATGTGACTAAATGGGACATTAACAGCCACAGGTGGTTAAATCGATAATTGAAACAGAGCATATTGTTAGACATGGCTTTTCTCCTAAAAAATTTATTGTCTTCGCTATAAGGATCAGCGTCTTCGAGTTGATTTTCAAAAGTACATTAATCCTATGTAGAGAATTTTGGATTTGTTTTAAAAGTTAGTAGTAAGTAGTAGTTTTGGGGGAGTTTTAATAAGACCATCGCAGTGGATGATGATATGCAAAGGTAAAGACACCCAGATAGGTGTGCATGAGGCAGACAGAAATGTTAGCTCTTCTTTGCATAAAAATAAATTTGTTAAAAATAACGGGATATCATTTTAAAGGGTTTTCAAATATATGGCAAGATGAATTTTATAAAAAGAGTCAATCAACGAGAGCGAGAGTTGATTCCCCCTTCATGCTCATGCTGTAATTTTTCAGTAAAGCTTTCTTTTTTAGCTTCAGTTTTGTTTTTAATAGGTGCTAACTCATTTTCAGGCTTGGTTAATTTTTCATTAGCTTCATTGCGTGCTTTTTCTTCTTTTTGAGCAAACCCTTCTCTTTCACCTCTAATTAAGTGCTGAATTGTTCCAAATATCAGCTCATTCAAATATTGAAAAAGCTTAGATGGATAATAAAAAAACGATACAGAATTATTGAGATCGTTAACCTTAATTTCTTTATCTATCTTATCAATGCCTTTTGCATAACTTTCAAGTTTATGCATAGTCTCATCTTCCGCTATTTTAAGCTTGGCGCCCACGTGTTTATAGCCCATAGCACCTGGGCTTAGCTTAGGTATAACGTCACCCTTTTGAGCCACCGTTAAGGTTTTGTCGCCTAAGGCCTTATTATATTCATCAGCTTGCTTAGCATCAAAAACTCTAGGATCTGCAAAAGTCACTACATCTATATTGTTAGGCTCTACACCCCATTCTTTATAAACAAACCAAGCGGCTATTTTTGCAATAGCGCCACCCAAGCTATGACCGGTGAATTTAAATTGCAAGTCTTCTGAGCTCTTGCCTTGTTCGTGCGCATAGGTATCTATCTCCTTGCGTATGTCAGGCCATAAACTTTTGAATACATCATAAAAACCATTATGTACCCTACCTTCCATGAAGCTAGAAGTTATAAGCCCTGTTTTCAAATCTGAAGCAACATTAGAAGAATTTTGAGTGCCTCTAAACGATACAATAACCTCATCCCCTTTTATAAGCACGGCTGCTCTTGTTTCTAATTCCTTATTTTCAACAAATTTCACTTCATATCCAGCTTCTTTAAAAGAGGCCAAATTATCACCATATATCTCTTTATATACCTTATCCTTCTTTGCCTGTTCCGGAGTTGGAGATTCCTTAGCATTCGCCACTTTAGCAAAAGCAGACATTTTCTTGATTTCTTCTTTGCTATGCCCAAAAACCTCTTTTAAAGGAATAGACTTAACTTTACCAATATTGTTTAATTCCGCTAAGATTTTTAGCTGTTTTTCAACATCAAAAACAGCTTGTTGTTCTGAAGGGTCTACTTCATCTTTACGGCTTGAGATTAATACATCATCTTCTTTCATAATTCCTACTCCCTTGTTATTTGAGTGGAGCTTGCATTTATGCTTCTTTGATCCAGCAAGGCTTTGGTATGGGTTGTTGCTTCGACTTTAGCTATGTCTCCAAATATATCTGTTACCTTTACTACTTCTGTAAAAGCATCTTTGATGTTTTGCGCGAGCCTTGCATCGCTATTAAACGTTATAAACTTACAAAAGCTTATTATTGCTGCTATAAAGCTATAATGCCTACCCTTGTACTTTTCATCAGTCTTAAGATCCTCATACATTTCTTTAATGAGGTTTTTAGTTTCATCGGAGGCATAAAGTTCTATCATTTGTGCCATTTTTTCTTTTTCTTCTGCGGAAGGTTCAATAACCTGTTCTGGTGGCAACTGGCGTAAAACATATAAGAACCTTTCCGGGTCGCTTTTCATTAATTTAAATATTTTTAAGCTATCTTTTACGTCGAAGGATTTTTTTGCCATGTTTAAAGACTTGTTGAAAACTGGATCCTCTGATTTTATTACTGATAGAAAGTCATAAGTTGCTGCCTTATTTGCGTTTGAGTCACTATAAGGATCGCGATCTTTAAAATCTTTTACCTGCGATAGAATGGGTTTCAAAATTGTTTCTTTAAAGTCGGATAAATTTAGTTGCTGTCCAATTCCCTTGATGAGACCTGTAAACATAGTTTCACTTCTGGTTACAAAATCATGTAAAGTAACAGCATTGCGTATGCCCAGACTCTCGCAATAAAGCTGGCTAAGAGAATTTTGGATAATTATTATGCTATCTGACTGTAATGTAAGTTCTTCAGGCTTTAATTTGTTTTTCTTAACTAATCCTTCTAGCTTTTCCAATGCATCTAATATTGCGCGATAGCTTTTAGAATTCCTTCCCACCTGATTTGGAGTTAGCTCTATTAATTTGGTTTTAAATGCTTTAATTGCTTTAATTGCTTCTAACTTAGTTTGCTGCACAGGTGCTTTTACTTTTAATTCTTTTTGCTCAGGTGCAATAACTACTCGTTTTGTTGTTTGGGCTTTAACTTTTGTTGTTTGCTGTGATTCTGCTTGCTTCTCACGAGTCTTAGACTTAGCTTTAATTTGGTTTAATAATACTTCTACAGCTTCATTGCTTCCCGCTGATAAAGTTGTAGAAGCTAAACGCTTAGGTTTCTCGTCAAAGATACCTTCGTCTTCCAAAGCTTGTCTACCCCAGCCTGTATTGAGCCAATGCGCATTGTGTCCTACATCTATATCTGGAATTTTTGATGCAACTCTTGGAGGTGCATTCCGATTAAAAACTCTGTGGCGGTTTGTAAGCACAGTAACCTCTGCTTTATTTATATCCTATCTACATCTTATGATGTAAAGGTTAATAAAGCGTTAAAATGAGTGTAACTGCTGAAATTCTTCCTGCACAAGGGGGGATAACAATTCATGTAAAAATGCATATAAATCTGGTATTTTATTATGCTCCTCTATTTCATTTTTTGGTTCAGGGGCATCTTTTGGTGTAGGTAGCACTTCTGCTATTTTCGGATGATGTATTGGTAGTTGCCTATTACCAGCATCATAAACTAACAATGTTTCTTCCAGCTCAAAAAGCTTAGCTGCAGATTTTTTCGCTCCATATTCAGCAGCAATATTTCCCAAGCAATCATTTGTTGGGGTAACAAAGTGAAGGTTAGCCCCGTGTTCCACTAAAAGGTCTATTGCATCCGGATCATCTGCTTTTACCGCAAATGTAAGTGGTATGTTGTCGCTGTGTAAATCTTCTGGATTAACATCACCTACCTTACTTAACAACTTTTGCAAAAACTCTAATTTTTCTGGGGACGGTTTTAATTTTGCTGCCAAATGTAGCGCCGTTTCGCCTTTTAGATTTTTTGCATCTGGGTTTGAAACTTCGTCCAAATATTTGCTGGCGGTTGCAATATCTTTATTAATAAGCGCTCTGTGTAAACCATTGTTACCATAAGAATCGCAATCATCAACAGAGTATGTTGTGTAGTAATCCCAATACCAACCTATTCCTAAAGAAGGAGCCTCGGGGATATATTGTTGAACTGCCTTTGAAAGCAGCCCAATGTTTTGAGTAAACATTCCCCAGCTTTGTGCTTTGAGAAAGTAAGAGCAAATACCTTGATCATTGAAGTCCAGGTTTTCGCTTCTTACAAAGTGCATTGGGTGCCCAGAAAAGGCTAGTTCTTGATAAACTTTGTGAGTATAATCATGGCAATTGTTGGTGACGAAATGAAAGCTATTATTGTTTTCATCAATGGATTTGTGGTGCTCACTTAAAGAATCAATTGCTTGCTTAAACTGCTCATCTTTCACAAAAAATTCAATTGAGATAGATGCTTTATCTGGCATTAAGGTCTGTTGGCCAGGCTCTAAATGATGATCACCTCTAAAATATTTTTCATCATACACACCATCATCCCGCACTATCCAGTTTCCAGAAAAAGATCCAGGTTTATCGGTAGAAGCTCCAATAGCTTTGCTTAAATCTGTTTTCATATCGGTAAATTGCACATACCCGTGAAATTCTGCAACTTTGAAAGCAACTTTATATCTATAATCTGTGGTGTCTCCGCAAAGTTCTTTGCGAACTATAGCATGGTCAGCATTCTTTATTATTATTCTATAGGTGTCGTCCAAGCGCAAGGTAACATAATTACCAGATTTTCCAGATATAGTTTTTTCATCAATGCATTCCCGCAGAACATCTTTATATTTTAAAGCCTCTTCATAACTTGAAAAGATAAGATCCTTATTATAGGTTCTTTCATCGTATACCCATACGGCTTCAGAAGAGTTCTTTGTTATTTTGTTAAAGATTTCAAGCGAGTTACTCATATAAATTCTCCACAATTTTATAGCAGGAAAATAAGTAATTGTTATATAAAATCAATTTATTTAACTTAGCGCCGTTTAGTTTATTGCGTGACAAGCGATTTAGTGGTATTGTTCCAATTAGCAAACTCAGGGGTGCCACACTTTTTGCCAGCTCTTTATTTACGAGAAGTATATTTGCCGGAAATAGTATTATTGTGTGGATGAGAATATACCCTAGAACCTGCCCAAACGTAGGAAGTAGTTTTATGTATATCGCACATAGTTTATCTAATACAGATCTAATAATCTTAGCCATATTTTTTATTACATTCGCCATTTTCTTATTGGCTGTAAAATATCAAAGCAAAAATTTTAGTGCATTGGAATACCTTGCAATGGGGCGGGCTTTGACTTTGCCTGGATTTGTTATAACTTTGGTTTCATCATGGTATGGCAGTGTTGTTGGCGCTACGCAAATTGCATATAAATACGGAATATATAACTTTTTTGCCTTAGGAGTTTTTTGGTACTTAAGTGCTTTTATTTTCGCTGTTTTTATTGCAGGTAAGTTATCGGCATCTAAGGTATTAAGCCTACCAGAATATGTAAAAAAAGCATATGGCCCAAGGGCTGAAAAGCTAGTACTAATACTTATGTTTATAAAGACTCTTCCTGTGGCTTATATAATGGCGTTTAGCATGATAATATCTGCACTTTTTGGGCTGAACGAAGCTAATGCGCTCATAATTGCAATGCTGTTTGCCTTGCTTCTGTACACCCGCAGCTCACTAAAGGCGGTGATGATAGTAGATTTCATGCAATTTATTACCATATTTACTGGGATGGCAATAGTGCTATATTTTTGCATAAACAAACTTGGAGGGTTAGATTATCTAGTTGCTAACTTACCTGATGAGCATTTAACAATTGGTGGTGGTAATGATTATAGCAAAATGATGTTATGGTTTATGGTGGCTCTTAGCAGCACAGTATTGAGCCCTATTTTCCATCAGAGATGTTTCGCAGCCAAAACTCCTAAAACCGCAAAAATTGGTATTGTAATATCAATTGTCTTCTGGATTATATCAGACGTATTAACGACTACAGGGGGTTTATATGCTAGGGCATATTTGGGGGAAGGGCATGATGCCCACGCCTATCTTGAATTAATGCCTGAAATTTTGCCACCAGGGATGCTGGGATACATGATTGCCGCTATGATTATAACAGCTATATCTGCTCTTGATTCATATGTGTTCGCATCTAAATCGCTTATAGTTAATTACTATAATACTAGTAATAAAACCATGACAGGAAGATCGCATTTATTTTTGGGTTTCGTGATATCTTGTGGCTCTACCTTGCTTGCAATGGGTTTGTACAGCGATTTAGAAAAAGGTTGGTTATTATTTGAATCTGCATTTATCGCTAGCTTGTTGATCCCAGTAGTAGTTAGTTTGTATAATAAACACGGGCTTAGTGCTCCTCAGTTCTTTTGGGTTGTCTCTATAACCTTTATAGCAACTGCAGTTATAGAATACCAACATTTATCTTCTGGAGGCAGTATTGTGCTTATCGCTATAGCGCTTAATGCCTTAACTATTGGGGGCATCATGTTGAAGAGGTTAAAATTGTCAAAAAAAATGTAATGTTTTGCTTGATTATATCTTATAATATTATATAAGAAGCACACGCTCGCTTGAACATAATAGTTAAAAGTTTTTAAGCGATTATCTAGACCCCTTCGTCTAGCGGTTAGGACACCACCCTTTCACGGTGGTAACACGGGTTCGATTCCCGTAGGGGTCGCCATTCTTTGCATTGGCCCAGATAGCTCAGTCGGTAGAGCAAAGGACTGAAAATCCTTGTGTCGGTGGTTCGATTCCGCCTCTGGGCACCATCTTAAAACGATCAAAAGTTTCAACGGAAGTTAGAAGTTGTCTTGCACAATCAGATTAGCGCTTCTATAATAGGTTTCAATATCCCGCCTGTAGGCTCCTCCGTTAATTTGAAAAA
Source organism: Candidatus Midichloriaceae bacterium (assembly GCA_029266655.1). Taxonomy (GTDB): domain Bacteria; phylum Pseudomonadota; class Alphaproteobacteria; order Rickettsiales; family Midichloriaceae; genus JAJTHY01. The sequence goes on from JAQSWL010000009.1 coordinate 42,917, forward strand.
TTGGAGTGTCGCAGCTTTCTCCGCGTCCGCACCTATTAAGTATAGGCTTACGGTGCTCTCCATTGCTGCTCCTTCCACTTTTTCAAATTTCCTGTCGTCTATACCTTTTTGCCAACTCTTAATTTACGAGAAGTATAAGGAACCGGTATGTTAAAAAATAATATTAGAAATTTAAATAACAATATAATCGGCGTATTAAAACGTTTTCCTATACCGGTGCTATTTATTATACTCTTTTGTATAATATCTGTCGGTAAATTTGCTGAACATAAATTTGAAGGAATTTATGTTATAATCCTATTATGCGGAATTTTTTTATTCATTACATTAAAGCTATTTGCTGAAAGTCATGCATGGAAACCTAGGCGTTACTATATAGTAGGTGCAGCTTTATTTCTTGTTATAGCATGGGGCCTTTACACGGCATCTGATATATCAATTCCCTTTCTTGTTACAGGGTTGTTTTTAAGCATTTTCATAGCACCATTCATAAACAGGCGAGTCTCTAGTACGCAGATATGGGTATTCAATTATCTTCTATGGATTCATATTTGCTTTGTGCTCTTAGTAACTGTTATCTTATTTCTTGGACTTTCAGTTATTATTGCGAGTCTAAACTTTCTTTATGGCATTAACTTGTATGGTACAATTTATGCTAATATTTTACTGACCATTGGAATGATTTTTTCTTCTGTACTTGCGATGGCAGGCATTCCGGAGCGGTTCGATGCCACAGAGGTAAATTATCCCAAAACAATAAGATTTATCCTATCCTATATTGCGCTGCCGCTATTATTTATTTATGCGGTAATTCTTTATGCCTATACTGCAAAAATTCTCATTAATTTTAATCTACCCAAAGGTGGTGTTGCTTATCTGGTAATGGCTTTTGGATGTGCGGGAATCGGTGGATATCTTGTAAGCTACCCTTTGCATCGTGAACAGGGAATCATAAATTTATTTAGCCGCTATTTTTTCAAGATATTGTTAATACCGTTGATTCTGTTAGCCATCGCTATCAGCGTGCGCATACAAAAATATGGCGTTACAGAAGGGCGGTATGCTATTCTCTTATGCCTTATATGGCTTGCATCATCAGCTTCTTTTGCGCTTATAAAGCCAGGTAGCCGGGCAGCGAAATTTGTTTTTTCAAGTTTAGTCATTCTTTTACTTTTTGCTTCATTTGGTCCCTGGGGAGCTGTAAATATTTCAGTATTGAGTCAATTGCATCGCTTGGAAACACTTATGGAAAAGAATCAAGTGCTGATAAATAATCAGCTGCATAACCCCAAGCAGGCATTAAGCCGGTCAGATATTATTACTATTAGCTCCATCATGGATTATATCGTCAACACTAAAAAAACTGATCTTATAAAACCTTGGTTTGCCAATCTCCCCAATACCCATATCAACCAGGAGCAAGAAAAATATAGTGCTAAAATTATCCTGCAGGACATGGGTATTAGTTATATAGAACCCTACTATCGCAAGGAAGATGAATATACTGCAGATGAAAATAAAGGTTCTTTCAGCTTCAATAATAATTGGTGGGATAAGGACTATATCTTCGTCTCTGGCTATGACTATCTTGTTAATATAAGTGGGTATTCAATTGGACAATCAGGTTTTATTAAAAATGTTACGTTAGACAATAGCATAAAATTGTCTATAAGATTAGAACCTGCTTCCAGCCATTATATAGTACATTTGGTAGATTTTAATGAGAGTGTTGTTTTTGAGCTTGAAGATTTGATTAAAAATGCACTCTATAAACAGCATCTTATCATGGATAAAGAATCTTCTAAACTGGCGATTCGACTGATTATAAATCGTATCTATGGTCAATTTGATAAAGATACTAAAAAACCAATTATTTCATCTATTGCCACAACACTTCTGATAAAAAGAAAATAACAGAGGATATTAAGCGCCCACCGGCTAAATTATTGATAGTGCCAGTATTAAAAAATGTTGATCCGATATCAACTGTAAATATACCGCTGTTGTTTAGAATGTTTGTAATAGAGAAGGAAGACCCTGAATTATTTATAAAACTCCCACTTGCGTTATTGGCAATACTCGAGGTGTCACTGCTTGTGCTATACGCAAAAGTAAATGTACCTGTATTTGATAAAGTACCAGCTAGTGTGCCAGAATAGAAATCAAATTGGCTACCAGATAAATTGTTAACAGTACCATATATAGCTAAAGCGATATAAAAAAGGCATGAAGCTTCTATAAAGAATTGCGATGCCGCTGGGGGTGGCGGCCATAAGTGTTGAAAGTGCTGTAAGCATAACAACCCATAATCATCCATATTTAGTAAATTAATAAATTTAACTAATAAAAAGCAAAGCATAAAGAAAGGACTGGCG